>CAZOWW010000030.1:0-43632 GCA_964583765.1 uncultured Kineosporiaceae bacterium | reverse complement strand
GAGAGGTCCACGCCGGTGGTGTTGCGCACCGTGGTGACCAGGTGGTCGACGACGCGCTGGTCCCAGTCGTCACCGCCGAGGTTGTTGTCCCCCGAGGTGGCCCGGACCTGGATCGTGGAGAAGCCGTCGTCGTCCTTGCCGACCTCCAGCAGGGACACGTCGAAGGTGCCGCCGCCGAGGTCGAAGACGAGGATCAGCTCGTCCTCCTTGCCCTTGTCGAGGCCGTAGGCCAGGGCCGCCGCGGTCGGCTCGTTGATGATGCGCAGGACGTTGAGCCCGGCGATCTCGCCGGCCTCCTTCGTCGCCTGGCGCTGGTGGTCGTTGAAGTACGCGGGCACGGTGATCACGGCGTCGGTCACCTTCTCGCCCAGGTACTCCTCGGCGTCCCGCTTGAGCTTCTGCAGGACCCGGGCCGAGATCTCCTGGGAGGTGTACTTCTTGCCGTCGATCTCGACGTTCCAGTCGGTGCCGACGTGCCGCTTGACCGACCGGATCGTGCGCTCGACGTTGGTCACCGCCTGCCGTTTGGCGACCTCGCCGACCAGCGGCTCACCGGACTTCGCGAACGCGACGACCGACGGGGTGGTCCGTCCGCCCTCGGCGTTCGCGATGACGGTGGGCTCGCCGCCCTCGAGGACGGCCACGACGGAGTTCGTCGTGCCGAGGTCGATGCCGACCGCTCGTGCCATGGCTGGTTCCTTCCCTGCGGCGCCGGTACTGCCGGCGAATCGTTGGTGTGGGGGCCGTGTGGCCGCGCCGGTCATCGGACCGACCGGCGGGGACCGTCGCGAACCCACCTGGAGTTGAGCTTCCTGTACTCAAGGTTTGGTCACCAGGACGACCCTGTCAAGTCAAGACTGACTAAAGTTGAGCCTCATTCACTCAACTAGAGTGCTCTCCGAGGTGCCTGGAGTGCTCTCCAGGGCCGCGCAGGCCCGCACGCCTCGGCTCCGGGCAGCGGTCCGAGCCGCCGGTCGCCCGTCCCGCGCGGCTCCCCGAGACTCCGAACCCCACGGCGCGCTCAGTCGCCCTGGTGCACGTCGAAGACCGGCCGTCCGCCCGCGCAGGACGCAGCGATCACCAGCTCCGTGTCCTCCCCGTGCGGGCGGGTGAACTCCACCGTCACCGCCGCGGCACCGGCAGTGCGGTGCTCGACCGCCCAACCGTCCGCGGGGCGGGCCGACCAGTCCCCCAATGCCGTCCCCAGGCAGGTGGCGGCGAGGGTGCCGCCCGCGGTGGACCGGTAGCCGGTCAGGGCCGTCGCGGTGGCCTCGGTGGTCCTCGGGACGGCGGTGCCGGGCGGGTCCCCGGCTCCGCCGGTGGCGCCTCCGCCGTACGTCGTCGTCCCGCCCGTGGACCCTGCCCCACCGGTGGGCCCTACCCCACCGGTGGACCGTGTGGTGCCCCCAACGGACGGGGAGCCCTCGACGGGCGGGGAGTCGTCCGGGTCCGGGATCGACCCGTGCAGTCCCGGAGCCGCGCGCGCGACCAGCTGCCGCCCCGCGGCGTCCACGGCCAACCAGGAAACGCCCGCGACCCCGCTCACCGCGGCGAGCCAGGCCGCCGCCGCGAGCGCCGCAGATCGGATCTCCATCACTCCCACTGTCCCACGCCCGCCCCGATCCCCCTCGGGTACCCCGAGCGCATCTCCGCTCCCGTCGGGCACGCCGCACCGCGCGTCTCCCCCTCGGGCTCACCGGATCGCACGGCCTCTTCCCCCGTCCGGCTCACGGGAGCCCCTCCCGAACGCCCCGTGCTCCTCCCCGGCGCGGGAGAGCCGCCGCCGAGCTGGGTGGAGGGCGTAGCGTCGGGTCCATGGCCGCCATCCTGTTGATCGAGGACGACGCCGCGATCCGTTCCGCGCTCTCCCGCGCGCTCTCCGAGCGTGGCCACGCGGTCCAGTGGCAGCCCGCGGGACTCTCCGGGCTGCAGTCGGTCATCGACGATCGGCCCGACGTGGTGTTGCTGGATCTCGGCCTGCCCGACCTCGACGGACTCCAGGTGCTGTCGATGCTCCGGGCGGTCAGTGACGTCCCGGTGATCGTGGTGACCGCCCGGGACGACGACAGCGACATCGTGCGCGCACTGGACGCCGGGGCCGACGACTTCGTCACGAAGCCCTTCGGTGCCGACCAGCTGGAGGCCCGGATCCGCGCCGTCCTGCGGCGATCCGCGGCCCCACGCTCCGACGGCCCGATCACCGTGGGAGGCCTGGCCATCGACGCGCGCACGCGCACCGCGACCTTGGACGGCCGCACGCTCGATCTGTCCCGCAAGGAGTTCGATCTGCTCCACATGCTCGCCCAGCGACCGGGTGAGGTGATCTCGAAGCGGGAACTGCTCGCCGAGGTGTGGCGCCAGCCCTACGGCGGCGGCGACCGCACCGTCGATGTCCACCTGTCCTGGCTGCGTCGCAAGCTCGGGGAGTCCGCCGCGGAGCCCCGCTACCTCCACAGCTCCCGCGGGGTGGGGGTCCGGCTGCTCGCACCGCCCACCGCCGACGACGGGCCCGATGTCCCGGGTACCACCGCAGACGCCACCTCCGCCGCCGGAGCGTCCGGCGCCGGGCCGGCGCACTAGGTCGCGCGGTGCGGCACCGGCTCCTGCTCCTGGTGCTGGCGACCACCTCGGCGGTGGTGCTGGCCTTCCTGATCCCCCTCACCCTGCTGCTGCGGACCCTGGCCGAGGACCGCGCGGTCGCGGCCGCCACCCAGGAGGCCAACAGCGTCGCCGCCGCGGTGACCACGTGGTCGAGCACCGACCGGGCGCGGCTCCGGCAGCTCGTGGCCTACACCTCCGAGGACTCGATCGGCGTGATCACCGTGTTCCTGCCGGACGGCACGGTGCTCGGGCAGCCGGTGGACGACGACACCGCGGTCCGCCGCGCAGCCGGCGGGGAGGCCTTCACCCGGCGCGGACACGAGGGGGCGGACGTCTACGTCCCGGCGGTGAGCAACAAGGGGATCACGGTCGTGCGCGTGGCCGTGCCCGAGAGCGCGCTCCGCCAGGGAGTGGCCCGGGCCACCGCGATCCTGGCCGGTCTGGGCCTGGGACTGCTGGTGGCCGCCGTGCTCGTCGCCGACCAGGTGGCCCGCCGGGTGAGCGCCCCGATCCTCACCGTGGCGGCCACGGCGCGACAGCTGCGGGAGGGCACGCTCTCGGCCCGGGCCGCCGAGGCGGGGCCGCCCGAGGTCGCCACCCTGGCCCGGGCGCTCAACCAGCTCGCCGAACGGGTGGTCGAACTGCTCGCCGCCGAGCGGGACGCCGTCGCCGATCTCTCGCACCGGTTGCGCACGCCCCTGACCGCGCTGCGGCTGGACGCGGACGGGGTCGCGGACCCGGAGGCGCGGGAGCGCCTGCGCGACCACGTCGCGGTCCTCGAGCGGTCCGTGGACGCGATCGTGCACGACGCCCGCCGGCAGGTACGGACCGAGCACGCCGCCACCTGCGAGGTCGGGCGCGTGGTGGGCGAGCGGGTCGCGTTCTGGTCGGCGCTGGCCGACGACCAGGGACGACAGCTGCGGCTGTACCCCATCGGCGATCCGGTCCGGGTACGCATCCACGAGGCCGACCTGGCGGACGTCGTGGACGTGCTGATCGACAACGTCTTCGCCCACACGGGGGAGGGCGTACCTCTGCACGTACGCCTCGCCCGGACCCCGGAGGGCGGGGCCACCCTCACCGTCGAGGACGGCGGACCCGGCCTCCCGAACGGCGACGTGGTCAGCCGGGGGGCGAGCACCGCCGGGTCGAGCGGCCTCGGGCTGGACATCGCCCGTCGCGCGGCGCTGGCCTCGGGCGGCCGGCTCGAGGTGGGGCGCTCCGCGCTCGGTGGCGCGCTCGTGCGGGTGGTCCTCGGCCCGGCGCGCGGCTGATCCGAGGCCACGCCGTCCCCGGGCGCATCGTTCGCGTCACCCCTCGCGCGGTTCACCCTGAGTGCAGTTCACCCTCAGTGTTGACGGCCGACGTGCCGACAACCCCATCAGGGTCGGCCCCATCGGATCCAACGGCCAGGTCGGCCTCACCCCGCTCATGGGGCTTGACCCCGGCTTGACGGACGGCTGAGTGACGCTTCACAGACCCGGGAGCAGGCTCGTTCCATGCGACGGATGACTCCCCACGACCGCGACCGTGCCACCAGGATGGTCGCCACGATCACCGGCGGCGTGACCGCGGTCGCCCTCGTGGGCACGGGTGTGGCGAGCGCGCTCGCGGCACGGGACACCCAGCGCGCGGACCTGGCCCGGGCCCAGGCGCGGATGCGGCAGGCAGGCACGAGCAGCGCCACCGACAGTTCCGCGACCACGGCGCCGGGGACCAGACACTCCCGCCACGTGTACCGCACCCCGCCGGCCTCGTCCCGTCCCACCGTCCCGACGACCTCGACCAGCCGGGCGCCGACCGTGCACCGACGCCACACGTCCACGGGCTCCTCCGGGTCGAGCGGCGCCACGACCGCACCAGCCCCGGCCCCCGCCCAGCCGGCACCGCCCCCGGTGCAGTCCTCGGGTTCCTGAGGCCGGCTGATGGTCGCCATGAGGATCGCCGTATGACCCCGGCCCTCGTCGACAGCCCCGGGATCGCCCGCTGGCGTGCCCTGGGCACCTATGTCGAGCTGGTCACCGCCGAGCCCGACCGCCTGACCGTGGCCCGAGAGCGCGCGGAACACCTGCTCGCCGAGGTCGACCGGACGTGCAGCCGCTTCCGCGCGGACTCCGACCTGAGCCGCGCCAATGCCCGGGCAGGGCGCTGGGTGTCGGTGGATCCCCTCCTCGTCCGGGCCGTACGGGCGGCGCTCGACGCCGCGGCCGCCACCGAAGGCCTTGTCGATCCGTGTCTGGGACAGACCATGGCGGCCCTGGGCTACGACCGTGACCTCGCCGCCGTGCTGCGCGCCGAAGGGTCCGACCCGACCGCCGAGCCCGAGGCGGCAGTCCTCCCCGCGCCCGAGGCGACCCATCGCACCGAGCCCGAGGCGGCAGCCGTGTCTGCGCCCGAGGCGAGTTGGCGGGACGTGCGCCTGGACCCGGAGGGGGCCGTGTTCGTGCCGGTCGGGGTCGCCCTCGATCTCGGGGCCACCGCCAAGGCCTTCGCCGCGGACCTGGTCGCGGCCGAGGCTGCCCGGGCCGCGGGCTGCGACCTGGTGCTCAGTCTGGGCGGGGACGTGGCGGTGGGCCTGGTCGATCCGGTCGCCACCGCACGCGCCGTCGAGGCGGGGACGGCGCGGCGGTGGTCGGTGGAGGTGCGCGAACATCCGGTGACGACCGCCCCGCAGGGGGACCCGCTCGCGGCCGCTCACGGCCGGGCAGCGGCGATCACGACCCAGGCGACCACGGCAGAGGTGTCCACCACCGAGACGCCCGTGGCCGAGGTGGCGGTGGAGTTCGGCGGGGTCGCCACGTCCTCGACCGTCCGTCGTCGTTGGCGGCGCGGGAACCGGGGGTACCACCACGTCCTGGACCCGCGCACCGGGCGCCCGGCGGCGGAGGTGTGGCGGACGGTGAGCGTCGCCGCGCCCACCTGCCTGGCCGCGAACACCCTGACCACGGCCGCGCTCGTACTCGGGGACCTCGCCGAGGATTGGCTGGTGACGCAGGACGTCCCCGCGCGGCTCGTCGACGTGACCGGCCGGGTGCGCTGCCTCGGCGGCTGGCCGGAGGACGACCCCGCACGGTCGGAGACCCGGCCCGAACAGCCGGAGAACCTGGCCGCCTCCTCGAAGAACCTCGCCGAGCAGCCGGAGAACCTCGCCCTGACGGCGGATGCCTGGTCGGCCGGCACGCGCAGGACCGCGAGGGGGACACGATGAGCGCCCTGTTCCCGCTCCTCAGCACCTCGGCGCTCAGCACCTCGGCGCTCAGCACGTCGGCGCTCGCGCAGCTGACCGATCAGCGCACGCTCTGGTACCTCATGCGGGGGACGGGCATCGTGGTGGTGGCCCTGCTCACCGCGGCCACCGCCCTCGGGGTGCTCTCCACGGTGCGTCCGGCCTCGGCGTGGTGGCCGCGCTTCGCCACCCAACGCCTGCACCGCAACGTCTCGCTGATCGCGGTGACCCTGCTCGTCGTGCACGTGCTCACCGCGGTCTTCCACAGCTACGTATCGATCGGGTGGCTCGACGTCGTGGTGCCCTTCAGCGGCAGCTACCGCCCCTTCTGGGTCGGTCTCGGCGCCCTGGCGGTGGACGCTTTGCTGATCGTCACCGTGACCAGTCTGTTGCGTCACCGGATGGGCCACCGCAGTTGGCGGGGGACCCACCTGCTGGCCTACCTGGCCTGGGTGTTCGGGGTCGCGCACGGCCTGGGGATCGGCACCGACGCCAGGTCCCCCTGGGCGTTCGACATGACCGTGTTGTGCATCGCGGTGGTGTGCCTGGCTGCGGCGACGCGTCTGGTCACGCTGGCGCACGACCGGCGCATCCGTGTGTCCCCCCGACCGGCCGAGCACGTCCGCCGCCGGGGAGTACGGGTATGAGCGGCCGGGGGGTACGGGTATGAGCGGCTATGTCATGGCCCAGGCCGGCTACGCCGATGTGGTCGCCGTGGTCGCGGGGCCCCGGCTCCTCTCCGGCATCCTCTACGGACCCGCCCTGCCCGAGCACCGCCGGATCTGGCCCGCACCGCCTCGACCCAGTGCCCGGGAACTGCTCGCCGTCCTGGGCATGTCCGGGATCGCCGGCCGCGGGGGCGCGGGCTTCCCGTTCGTGCGCAAGGTCGCCACGGCGGTGCAGTCGGGACGCCGTCGCGAGCTCGTCGTCAACGGTTCCGAGGGCGAGCCCGGCAGCGCCAAGGACTCCGCGTTGCTCACCACCGCGCCGCACCTGGTGCTGGACGGCGCGCAGGCCGTGGCGAGCGCGCTGCGGGTCGACCACGCGCACATCGTCGTCCCGGGCGAACGCCCCGCGGTCGAGCACGCGGTCCGGGCCGCACTCGCCGAGCGGCGCAACGAGTCGGGACTCGACTGGACCGTGCACGTGACCGCGGGCGGTTTCGTCGGCGGGCAGGCCCGTGCCGTGCTCGAACTCATCGCGGGACGCCCGAACCTGCCGGTCACCTCGTGGACGCCAGAGGCGGTCTCGGGACTGAACGGACGCCCCACGCTGCTTTCCAACGCGGAGACCTTCGCCCAGGCCGCGGCGCTCCTGGCGCTCGGCCCGGCCGGCTACGCCCGCCAGGGCACTGCGGAGGAGCCCGGCACGACCCTGCTCACGGTCGCCGGGGACGGCCCGGACGGCGTCGTCCTGGAGGTGCCGCACGGCGCCCGGCTCGTGGACTGCCTGGCGGTCGCCGGTTACGACGCGTCGTCGCCCCTGCTCGTCGGCGGCTACCACGGTGGGTGGCTCACTGCGGACGAGGTGCTCCGCCGTCGGGTCTCGCGCAGCGACCTCGCCCAGGCCGGGGTGTCGCTCGGGGCGGGAGTGCTGCTCCCGGTGGATCCCCAGGCGTGCCCGGTCGCGATCACGGCCCGGGTCGTGGCCTACCTCACCCGGCAGAGTGCGGGCCGCTGCGGTCCGTGCCGATTCGGCCTGCCCGCACTCTCCGCCGCCCTGAACGCGCTCGCCGAGGGCAGCCGACGCCCGGCGCGAGCACGCGCCGAGGAGGTCGCCGCCCTGGTGACGGGGCGGGGGGCCTGCGCCCATCCGGACGGCACCGCCCGCCTGCTGCGTTCCCTGCTGCAGGTGTTCCCCGCCGAGGTCGCCGCCCACGAGCGCGGCCGCTGCACCGCGGTCGGGGTGTCCGGTCCGATGAGCGCGGCTGGTGCCCGATGAGCGCGCCGTCCCCAGGACAGGCCTCCCGCCCGGGGCCGACGTTCCCGGGCCCCTCTGCCCGCGGGCGGGACGGGAGCGAGCAGACGGGCCCCCGGCTGCGCGTGGACTGGCCCGCCTGCCAGGCGCACGGACTCTGCGCGGAGCTGATGCCCGAACTGATCCACGTCGACGAATGGGGCTATCCCGTGGTCGCGAGCGGGCCGGTGCCCGAGGCGCTCGTGGCGCAGGCGCGGCGGGCGGTCTCCTCGTGCCCCACGCTGGCCCTGCGGCTGCAGAACAGCCGCTGATCACCACTGCCGGCACGGAGGCACGAACACGCGTGCGCCGTCACGGAGCCCAGGCGCGCCCTCAGGGACACCGCAACTGTCGTCACGGAACCCGCATGTACCATCACGGAACCCGCATAGGCCGTCACGGAAACACTGTCGTCGCGTGGGCGAGCGGCCCCTTCGCATGCCCGATGGGTGAAGTTCGCCCGGCCGTCACCCCGTGGACGCCCTGCCGTCGCGCGGGCTCCCGATTCTCGGCCTTCGGACGAGCGAATCGGCAGGGGACCATGCGCGCGCGCTTCCAGTGCTACACCCGCGAGGGGCGGGTGCATTGGCGGCTGCTGGGCTCGAACAACCGTGCCCTGGCCCGCTGCGCCGAGCCCTTCGCGACCCTGCAGGAGGCCACGGCTGACGCCGAGGCCGTGGCGGCCCTCGCCCAGGAAGCCGTGATCGACCTGGTGAGCACCACGGGCAGTCAGTGGCGGTGGGTGCTGCGCGTCGACGGCCGCGACCGTGCCGTGGCCGGTGCGCCGTACGCCCGCCGGCTGGAGTGTGTCCGCGCGGTGACGCGATTCCGCGTCTGCGCTCCCGCCGCGACCGTGGTGGCCGAGCCGCTCGTCACCCGGACCGGGAGCACCGGACGCCCCCGCCGGACACCCGCGGACACGCTCGAACGAGTGACGGAGCTGGACGCGCTCCGTCTGGCCAGGGTTCCCACCACCACGCCGAACACCGTCACCGGCCTCCGGGACCCGGCGGGACCGTCCGGGATCAGCTCCACGCCGCGGTGACCGCGGCGCCGAGCAGGGAGGCCACGTCGCCGAGCACCAGGTGACGCCCGTCCTCGACGATGGTCCGCCCACCCACCACGACCGTGTGGATGTCGGAGGCGTTCGCCGAGAGCACCGCCTGCTCGGGCATCGTGCCCACGGTGCGCACGGTGTCCAGGCTGAGCGCGACCAGATCGGCCGGCGCGCCGACCGCGATCCGACCCGCCTCGGGCCAACCCAGCGCCGCGTGCCCCGAGGAGGTCATCGCCTCGACCAGGCTGGCGACCGAGAACCGCACGCGCTGGCGAGTGGCGAGCCGCTCGTGGATCTCCAGGCAGCGGGCCTCCTCCAGCAGATCCACCGTGGCGTGCTGATCGGTGCCCAGGCAGATGGGGCTGCCCGCGGTGGCCAGATCCCGGACCGGGCCGATGCCGTCGCCGAGGTCTCCCTCGGTCGTCGGGCAGGCGCAGACCGTCGCCTGCAGGGCCCCGAGCAGCGCGACGTCGTCCGCGGTCAGGTGGGTCGCGTGGACGGCGGTGGTGGACGGGCCGAGGGCACCGCACTCCGAGAACAACCGGGTGGGCGTCATGCCGTACGCGGCCAGGCAGGCGGCGTTCTCGCTGGGCAGCTCGGACAGGTGGATGTGCAGGGGACGCGGGAGGTCGTCGTCCCGCTCCGTGGCCGCGACGATGTCCGCGACCTGGTCGGCGGGCACGGCCCGCACCGAGTGGATCGCGGCGCCGACCCGGAACCGGTCGTCCTCGGTGATCATGGACACCCGGTCCGCCCAACCCTCGGCGTCGCCGTCGTCGAAGCGCCGTTGCACGCCCTCGAGCGGGACCCCGATCCCACCCGAGACGTAGACCGTGTCCAGCAGGGTCAGCCGGATGCCGGCCCGGCGAGCGGCCTCGCGCAGGGCCGCCCCCATGGCGTTGGGGTCGCCGTACCGGGCTCCGCCCACGGAGTGGTGCAGGTAGTGGAACTCACCGACGCAGGAGACCCCCGCCAGCGCCATCTCGGCGAACACGGCGGTGGCCAGCTGGCAGTAGGTGTCCGGGTCCAGCCGGGCGGCGAGGTAGTACATGCGCTCGCGCCAACTCGCGAAGCTGCTCCCCACCGAGTGGGTGCGTCCCCGCAGCGCACGGTGGAACGCGTGCGAGTGGGTGTTGGCGAAACCGGGCAGGACGAGACCGTCCAGGAGGATGTCGCCAGGCTTGGCCTCGACACCCCACCGGACCTCGGACACGGTTCCATCGGGCCCCGCACTGACCCGCACGCGCTCGACGACGCCGTGCGGCAGCCAGGCGTGCTCGCACCACCATGTGCTCACAAGGTGATCCTGCACCTATTGACCGACGTAGGTCGATGACTTCTGAGTAAACGGACCAGCACAGAATGTCACACGGGTCCGCCGCGGGCCCTCCTGACCCCACGAACGGCTCATCCCGCCCGCCGCATCGCCCCCGTCCCCGCCCGAGATGCCCGCATCCTGACCCGTCCCGCCCTCCGGGGAGGGCAGGGCGGGACCTGCGGCGGAGTGCATTCCGCTACTGGGGCTTGCTCTCCCCTCAACACTGTGTGATAGTCTCGCATTGGTTGCAGTGCAGTTCCTCGTACGTTCTCGAACGCCCGCGGAGTTGACTCCGCCGGGCGTTTTTCGTTGAAGGCCCGGACGCAGTCCGGTCGGAACGGTGGGACGGCGAAACACCCGGCAGCCCGGGTCGGCACAGTGCCGACCCGTACCGCCCCCACGAAGGAGAAAGAGCATGGCCCAGGGCACCGTGAAGTGGTTCAACGGGGAGAAGGGCTTCGGCTTCATCACCCCGGACGGCGGCGGCGCCGACGTCTTCGTGCACTTCTCGGCCATCCAGATCCAGGGGTACAAGACGCTCGACGAGAACCAGCGCGTCGAGTTCGAGATCACCCAGGGCCAGAAGGGTCCCCAGGCAGCGGACGTCCGTCCCGTCTGACCAGATCTCCCGCGTCGGCGGAAGGCCGAGGGCAACCCCCAGCCACCGCCGCAACCGGAGTCCACACCGAGACACAGATCCACGCAGCGACGCGTCCGTGACGCGCACCGCACGTGGTTCCGATGGGGTCCTGCCGTGACACGGCAGGACCCCATCGCTGTCCCCGCAGCCGTCCTCCCGCGCCGCCGGGCTCATTCCCGGGCACCCCGGCCCGGCCGACCCCGCCCCCCTGCCCGCACGTGCCGCAGTTCTACCCGTCCGGCCGTTGACTCGGGCCGGAGAGCCCGGCACGATGCCCGGCCGTGACCAGTGACTCGCCCTCCTCCGCCAACCCCGACTTAGCCGGCCCCCTGCTCCCCCGCCGTGCCACCGCGAGCCGGATCCAGCGCCGGGTCACGGCGTACGTCCTGCGTGACCACAAAGGCGGACGTCAACTCCTGGTTCTCGATCACCTCGGCCTTCCCGCGGCCGGGGTGCAGGTCCCCGCGACGGAGTGCCGCGAGGGGGAACTGGAGCCCGATGTGGTCGCCCGCGAGGTGACCGCTCGCACCGGCCTCGTGGGCGTGCGACCGGTGTCGATGCTCGGCACCCTCGAGTCCACACATCCCCTCACCGGCCGACGCAGGATCACCAGCTACTGGAGCGTCGCCGTGCCCAGCGGCTGTGAGGACCAGTGGGAGCACACGGTCCGGGCCCGGGACGACGACGATGGGATGCGCCTGCGGTGCCGCTTCGTCGGCCTGCCGCTGTCCGACGACCTGCCGGACGGGCTCGGCGCGCTCCTGGACCATCTGCTGCCCCCGGGCACGCCCACCTCCTGACGAGGACCCCCGCCTCCCGTCGTCGCCGCACGAGGTTTGTGCGTTTCCTCACGAGGTTTGTCCGATTCCTCACCGAGGCCGCCCTCCGACCCGGGAGTGCCCGCACCCGACGGCCGATGGACGGCTCCCGGATCGCATGATCCCGCCCGTATCCGACAGAATTACCCACCCGGACGGGCGAGAGTTCACCAAGAGTCGGTATTGTGCACAGATGGGAGAAATGGGGCGAACGACGGTGGCGATCCCCCCGGACCACCCCTCGCTGGCGGAACTGCTGCGCATGCCGCCGATGCGGGGAGCTGTGGTTCTGGCAGGGGCAGCCGGCCTGGAACGGGCACCCGCGGAACTTGTCGTCGGAACGAATATCGACTCACCCGCCGTCTTCGGCGCCGGATCGCTCGCAGTGATCACCGAACCTGAACCCAACACTCGAGGCACACAACTGCACGAACTGATCAGCGAACTCGACCGGGTCGGCGCCTGCGCCCTGGCGTGCATCCAGTCGCCGCTCTGCCAGCAGTCCGCAGGTCTGCACGAGGCCGACCTGAGGGGCTTCCCGGTGATCCAACTTCCTCAGGACCTGCAGGTCGAGCGACTCGCCGAGCAGGTGCTCGACCACCTGCTCCAGCGTGCCGTGGCCACCCTCACCCGCTCGGAACGGCTCGATGCGGCACTCGCCACGGCCGTGGCCGCCCGGGCAGGACTCCACGGGATCGCGGCCGCCCTGGCGACCACGCTCGGCGGCCACGCGATGATCACTGATTCGCGCGGCCGCGTGCTCGCCGAGGCAGGCGCCGGGTCCCTCCCCCACCTGACGTCCTGCTTCGACCGCCACGGACGGTTCCGGGTCGACGACGAGTCCCTCGGCCTCAGCAGCCATCCGGGTTCCGGAGGTCAGCACATCGTGGCGGCGATCCCGGTGGGCGGCCGCAGTGGCCGTCTCGTCGCGATCTCCCCGAGCCTCGACCTCACCCCGCACGACCTCGCCGCCGTCAGCCGCGCCGCCACGGTGGCCTCCCAGGCGCTGGGTGAGGAGATCGCGGCCCGCCGGGCGTGCGAACGGCGACGGCGCGAGGCCGTCCGGGAGCTCGTCACGCCCCAGGGCTGTCTCGCCCGGGGCCGGGAGCTCGCGGCGGAACTCGGGTGGGACCTCGACCGGCCGCTCGCCGTGGTGGTGGCCTTCGCCGAGCCGGAGGACGGCCCGGTCTGGGGCCTGGAGGACGTCCCTCCCGACGACGAGACAGCCGAGAGCACCCTCGCCGCCGCCTGGCGGTCCCTGGCACGGCAACGGGACCCCGGAGCCGCCGTCACCGACCTGGCCGGGGAGGTCGTGGTACTGCTCGGCGGGCTGGGCAATCCGGTCCAGGAGCAGCGTGCGCTGCGGGACCTCGCGCACGGGGTCGCCCAGCGCTGCCGGATCGCCTCGGCGCCGTCGGTCTCCACCGGCGTCAGCCTGCCCGTGTCAGGTCCGCAGCGGATCGCCACCGGTTATCGACAGGCCCGAGCCGCCGCCCGGATCGGCCGACGACTGCACGGACCGGGCAGCCTCACCACGGCCGGGTCCCTGGGAGTGCTCCGCCTGCTCGACCTGGTGGAGGACACCGACCAGCTCCAGTACTTCGCCCAGGAGGCGCTCGGCCCGCTCGCCGGCACCGATCCGGCCCTCGATCCGACCGAACTGGCCGACCTGCGGCACACCCTCACCGTGCTGCTCGAGTGCAACCTCAACGTCGCCCAGGCGGCCCGGGAGCTGCACTTCCACTACAACACCCTGCGCTACCGGATCGCCAAGCTGGAACGCCTCGTGGGCCCGTTCACCCGCGACCCCCACCGCCGGCTGACCCTGGAGCTCGCGCTGCAGGTGCTGCCGTTGTGCCATGACTGACCCGCAGGCGCGACCGCGGTGCCACGAACGACCGGCAGGCTCCGCCGCTGTGCCGCGGCCGACCTGCCCGCGCAACCTCTGCGCCACGAACGACCTGTCCGTGCCATCCCGGTCGACCCGCGGGAGGATCAGCCGCCCACCCGTCGGCGTTCGCGCAGTTGGTGCTCGAAGAGCGTGCGGCGCACGAGGTCCCCGAACTCCTCCGGGTTCTCGAACCGCAGGGCCACCTCGATCGCCCGGTGCGTGCCCGAACTCCCCGGCCGGTCCGAACGGCCCTGCCGCTCGACGATCTGGGTGCGCACCACCCGCGCCGGCAGGCTCAACACCTGGTCCCGCAGGGCAAGGCGCACCACCAGTCGGTGGACGCCCTCGGGCAGTTCCTGGTTCACGGTGCAGCGCAACCCGCCCTCGCTCACGTCCAGGGTGCGCCCCTGCACGGCGACGATGCGCTCGGACTTGGCCTCACCGTCCGGATCCGACCAGTCGGGATCGAGGTCCTCGTCCTCCGCGTCCGGCACATCGGCGACCAGCGGATCCACGGCCAGGGTGACCGGCAGGGACATCGGCACCCGGAAGAACATGCGACGCTGCACCCGGATCGAGGGACCGACCACCTCCAACCACCACCCGCGCAGTGATCCCCCCTCACCGAGCCGCTGGACACCGACGAAGGCCCCGGGCAGCTGGCACGGGCCGCGGTCGCTCATCCAGGTGACCGTGCAGTAGGCACGATCCGGTGGCAGCTCGGCGTCCCCGGCGTAGGTGGGTGCGGCCAGCAGCAGCCGGGCAGGTTCCTTGGCGGGATTGCGCCCGGCGGCAGTGAGGTCCTCCACCCGCGAGGGCACGTCCACGGCCCGCATGGCCGAGTCAGGGCGGACCGTCGTGCCGACGTCCATCCAGACCCGGCTGTTCAACGGGGGCAGGGCGAGCTTGGCGGGCAGTGGCTCCCGCATGCCGGCATCGGCCTTGGAGTCGATCCCTGATGACATGCGCGGATCGACCTCCCTCCGGTCACGCCCCTGGCCCGAACCGTCGTCCGTGCCCGGTCGTGCTGATCCCTCGATGTTGACTGTCGGCCGACGCCTCCGGTGCGCCCGAGACCTCCGGGCGTCCGGCACTGCTGGTACCCCGATCCTGCCTGCACACAGATCCTGCCCGTGCACCAGTACCGCCCGTGCACGCGACACTACCTGTGCGCGCGATGTCCCTCGTCCGCCCGCAGGTCGCCCCCCGGACGTCGGCCGTCCGGCGCCGACCGCCGGATTCCCGGCCGGAGACGTCGTCTGCTGTCAACGTCGACCGACTCGCCCCCGAAATGAAGTCCTGGTCCCCGGGAGCAGGCGATGCACCCGCGAGGGGGCCGGGCAGCACGCCACGTTCCCGCCGCACCCGACCGGCGGCTCCGCACGGGTGCCGACCGTGGCCGGGGCGACCCAGCGTGCCCCCGGCCGCCACAGCCTCACCCGGACGGGTGCTCCAGCCCTCGTCCGGGGGTGCCGATGACATTGGAGCACGGAGGATTGGAAGCCGTTCCCGCGGTACCGGGGACGGTTCCCCTTCCACCAGGAGGTGACTCATGAACGTCAGTGCCACGGACACTGCGAAGGTGTACATCCCGGCGCAGGCGCTTTCGCCCATGGTGCCGAGCGCGCAGGCCATCGCCATGACCCTGGCCACGGTGCCACCAGCGGCCGTGCCCCAGACGCCGGCACCGAGCGCGCCCTCGTCGTCACAGTCGACGTCCACCCACGTGGACGTGTACGCCTGATGCGGGTCGATCCGCACCCCACCGGATCCGTCCGCATCTGACGGGGCCGGTCCGCACCTGACGGGGCCGGTCCACGCCTTGTCAGGCCCGCCCAGGCCTGATCGGACCGGACACATCACCCGGAAAGGTTCGCGAGGGACCGGCCTCGACCGACGGACCGCCTCACCCAGATCTCCACAGACCGGGCGTCACCGGCACGTGCATCCGCCGGCGACCTCGGACCAGGGCACCACAGCGGCCCCACGCGGGCGACGGAGCAGGTGGACGCCATGAACATCACCCCCGTGAGCAGCGGCGGTTCCTACCTCCCCACCCCCACCACGCGGATGGGCCCGCCCGCGGGCGTCTCCGGCGATGTCGCCGCGAACCTGCTCGCGGCCCGCCCCGGGCTACGGCGGGCGGCGGGTGAGGCCGCCGAGTTCCTCGAGGCGGGCCCCGCCGGGCAGGACCGGCCCGGTGACGACGGTGCCGGCTCCACCTTCGACACCTACGCTTGATCGTCGGAGTCGTCCCGTCCGGATGCCGTGGCGCCCAGCGCCGCGTGCGGTATCACCCTGCGCCGCGTGCAAGACAACCCAGCGCCGGATGCGGTGTGACGCGCCCGACCGGGGCCTGCGTCACCGCTCGACCTCCATCGGCGCCCCGAAGGCCGGATACTTGATGGTCCGTCGCGGGCCCGCGGCGGACCGTCCGTTACTCCGAATGCCGAAGGACTCGCCCTGAGCACCGCCGACCTCTCCACCGAGATCGCCGCCGAACAGCGCTACCTCTCCCAGCTGTACGACCAGCTCGACCTCCTGCGACGGCGGGCGGCCGACGCGCTGGCGGAGGTACGGCGCGCGCCGCTGGTACCCACCCCGGCAGGAAGAGCCGAGCGGGACGCGTTCGACGCCTGGCACTCCGCGCGGGTGAACCAGCTCGCCGCGGTCGAGGACCGGCTCGCCTTCGGCCGGCTCGACCTCGCCGACGGCAGCCCCCGGTACGTGGGACGGATCGGGCTCTCCGACGACGCCCGCACCCAGTTGCTCGTGGACTGGCGCGCACCGGCGGCCGCCGCGTTCTACCAGGCCACCGCCGCGGCCCCGCTCGACGTGATCCGCCGCCGCCATCTGGCCACCCGTGGGCGCACGGTGACCGGGCTGGACGACGAACTCCTGGACGTCGATGCCCTCGCGCGGCTGCGGGCCGAGGCCGGCGAGCAGGCCCTGCCGACCTTCACGGGCGAGGGGGCGCTCATGTCGGCGCTCACCGCCCGCCGGACCGGCCGGATGCGCGACATCGTGGCCACCCTGCAGGCCGAGCAGGACGCCGTCGTGCGCGCCCCGCTGCCCGGGGTGCTCGTCGTCCAGGGAGGTCCGGGCACCGGCAAGACCGCGGTGGCCCTGCACCGTGCGGCCTATCTCCTGTACACGCACCGCGACCGGATCGCCCGCAGCGGGGTACTCATCATCGGTCCCTCGCCCGTCTTCCTGCGGTACATCGAGCAGGTGCTGCCCTCGCTCGGCGAGACCGGGGTCGTGCTCTCGACCCTGGGACAGCTCTTCCCCGGGGTCGAGGCGACCGCGATGGACCCCCCGGAGCTCGTCGCGATCAAGGGTGACCTGTGCATGGCACGGGTCGTGCGCAATGCGGTCCGTGACCGACAACGCCTGCCGGGACAGGCGGTGCCGCTGCGCCTGGACGGCGACACCGTGACCCTGCGACCGGGCGTGGTCGCCGAGGCCCGGTCCCGGGCACGGCAGACCGGCAAGCCGCACAACGAGGCCCGGGTGACCTTCGTCGACCATGTGCTCGGCGACCTCGTCCGTCAGCTCGCCGCCGCCCGGCGGCTGAGCCTGGACGAGGACGGCCTACGTGGCGACCTGGCCGCCGAGCTGAGGGCCAGCCGGGACGTGCGGCGCGAGGTGAACCTCTGCTGGATGCCGCTCACCCCGCAGGGGCTGCTCACCTCCCTCTACACCCGCCCGGATCGGCTCGCCGCGGCCTCCGAACGTCTGCTCACCCCCGAGCAGCGCGCGGCCCTGGCCCGGCCCGCCGACCACCCGTGGACCCTGGCGGACGTGGCGCTGCTCGACGAGGCCGCCGAGCTGATCGGCCCTCCCGTGACCTCGGTGACCGAGGAGGGCCGGCGCCGCCGGGAACGGACCGAGGCCCTGGACTACGCCCGTGGGGTGCTCGAGATGGCCGGCGAGCTGGGGGCCATGCTCCGGCCCGAGATGCTCGCCGACCGGTTCGCTGATGCGGGACCCGCCCGCACCCTCGCCGAGCGGGCCGCCGAGGACCGGGACTGGGCGTTCGGGCACGTCGTGATCGACGAGGCGCAGGAACTGTCCGCCATGCAGTGGCGGGTCGTGCTGCGCCGGGTGCCGAGCCGTTCACTGACGGTGGTCGGCGACGTCGCGCAGACCGGTTCCCCGGCCGGGGCGTCGTCCTGGGGTCAGGTGCTCGACCGTTACGTCGCCGGCCGCTGGCAGTTGCGGGAACTGACCGTCAACTACCGCACCCCGCGGCTGGTCATGGACCTGGCCGGGGCGCTCCTCGCGGCGCACGGCCAGGACGTGAAGGCGCCGGACTCGGCCCGGGACGGCGACTGGCCGCCGATCGGGTTGCGCCCACCGACGCGGTCGACGGCGGCGGTCGCGGCGACCGTGCGCGCGGCGCTCGTTCACGACGAGGAGTCGGTGCCCGGAGGGCGCTTCGCGGTGGTGACCACGCGGGCGGCGCGGGACGAGCTCGCCACGGCGCTCAGCCCGCTGCTGGCCGCAGAGGCTCTGGCGGCACCGGCGCCGGGAGCCGAGCGGGGCCCCCGCGAGAACTCCGGAGGGAGCGACGGCCCGGCGGACGCCGAACCGCTGGCCGCCCGGGTGAGCGTGCTCCGGGCGGACGAGGTGAAGGGGTTGGAGTACGACGCCGTGGTCGTGGTGGACCCGGCCGCGATGGTCGCGGAGTCACCGCGCGGGGTGAACGACCTCTACGTGGCGCTGACCCGACCCACCCAGCGCCTGGCTGTGGTCCACCACGGGGACCTGCCGGCGGGGCTGGAGTCGCTCGGCGGCTCCGAGCACCCGGTCGGCGCCGCGAACCGGCCGTCACGGCCCTGACGGTCGGGCCCGCCCGCTCCCGGAACGGGCCCGACCGCCCCGAGCGGGCCGGTGAACCGAACGGTCACCGGCCCGCGGGGAGTTCGCTCAGCTGGCGGTGCAGGAGACGGACGGCGTCGCGTTCGACCCGTTCCAGTTGCCGATGAAGCCGAACGAGGTGTTGGCGCCCGCACCGAGGGAGCCGTTGTAGCTGAGGTTCTTCGCGGTGACGCTCGAGCCGCTGCTCGTCACCGTGGCGCCCCACGACTGGTTGATGGTCTGGCCGTTGGCGAAGGTCCAGGTGACCGTCCAGCCGCTGATCGCGGCGCTGCCCGCGGTCACGGTGACGTTGCCCTGGAAGCCGCCGGTCCACTGGCCGGTCACCGAGTAAGCCGCGGTGCAGCCCTTGGTGCCGCCGCCACCGGTCGTCGTGGTGGTGGAGCGCGTGGTGGACGACGTGGACGACGTGGTGGACCGCGTCGTCGTGGTCGTCGTGGTGGTCGAGCGGGTCGTGGTCGTCGTGCTGGTCACCGGTGTGCCGTCCGTGGTGACCGAGAACGAGTTCACGGCCAGACCGGTGCCGCCGATCCAGGGCTCGAACCCGGCCTGGATGCTGGTCAGGTACCACGAGTTCTGGGCGTAACCGCGGCTGACGGCGTCGTTGAAGAACGAGGCCGGGGCGAAGCTCGCCGACCCGGTGGTCGACTGCCGGACGTAGCTGACCACGTTCCAGCCCGAGTTGCCCTCCCAGACGTCCCAGGTGGCACCGGCGATGCTGGCCGTGGCCACCTTGGAACCGACCGGCTGGATCGAGCCCGCATGGTTGAGCCACACCATGATCTCGGCGCCGGTGTTCTGGCCGTCCTTGCGGGCGGTCGGGTCGTACCAGATGTCGTAGGCCGCGTCGAAGGTGCCGGAGCTGGGGTAGCTCATGCTGACGCTGGTCTGGATGTTCGACACGGAGGTCGCGAGGGCGGGCAGGATCGTGCCGGGGCTGCAGTTGGCGTAGTGGCAGCCGTAGTAGACGGCCGGGTAGGCGCCGGGGGCGCCGTTCGTGGCCTTGTTGTGGCTGGCCGTGGTGACGGAGAAACCGGTGCTGGACACGGTGATGCACTGCTGGGTGCTGTCTCCCCAGTTGTTGTTCATCACGACGTAGCGGCCCTGGATCGTGGTCGATCCGTAGGTCTCGCAGATGACGGTGTCCGCGGAGGCGCTGCCGGCTCCGGCAACGGCGACCAGGGTGGTGCCGAGCGCGGCGACTGCGAGCAGGGCCGTGGCGCGTAGGGACTTCATGCCACTCCTTGGGGCGAGGGGGCGACGGTGGGAGGTTTCCGTCGCCGACCGGATGCTGCGAGTTACCCGAGCGGAGAGGGTCCACCTCGGGAACGCACGCTCCCAGGGGCGATCGGGAGCGTCGAGCGCGAGGAGAGTACCCCCGCTCCGGTCATTTGGCACTGCCTGGGACGCACCGTCCTCGCAGGTCAACCGGTTCACCTCGAGCGTTCCGTGTCAGTCGGCCCAGCGGGCCCGACAGATCGTCGCGCCTCGTCTACGCAAGGTCAGGGATGCGGGGCGATGCCCTGACCGGTAACGGTGCGCTACCGCCATCCGGTGGAGGCCCGGATGGCCGCTGTGCCCTCTGCGTGACCACGGCCGGGATTTCCGGCGCAGCCGGGTGACGCGCCGGGCCCTTCGTCAATCCCCTGGAGACCCCGCCGATAGGTCACAGCGAAGGGCCAGGGAGGTCCTGCGCCATCTCATGGAGGAGATCCAATGAGCGTCTTCACGTCCGCGGCGAAGTCGCGGCACACCCGCCTCGGGGTCGCGTTGAGCGTGGCCGCCGCGGCCGTGGTCGGCCTGGCCGCCCCCAGCTCCGCGACCGTCACCGCCGTCGCCGGCACGCTCAGCCAGACGTCCGGCCCGTCGGGTGGTACCAACACGATCACGGTGACCACGACCGCCGCCAAGTTCTACGCCGGCTCGACCTACGTCAACTTCCAGGCCAAGCCGCTCTCGACCACCGCGTGCGCCGCCACCTACGTCGCAGCGGGCAGCGGTGCCGCACCGTGGCTCGTCGGCGACGCGGGCGTCGCCGGTAACACCAACGGCCAGCCCAACAAGGGTGCCCTGAAGATCCTGTCCACGACCAAGGTCGCGATCACGATCCCGCACGGCGTGGTCCTGGCCGGCGGCGCCACGAGCACCGCGTTCCTGCTCTGCGTGTACAACGGCAACGCGGTCGGCAGCTCCAACCTGCTCGTGACCGGCACCTACACCGTGGCGGCCCTGCCGACCATCGCGCTGGCCACCGCGGGTACCCCCGGCCTCGTGCCGGCCTCCGGCCCGGCCCTGGGTGGTCAGAGCATCACGGTCACCGGGACCAACTTCATCACCGGCCTGACCGCCACCATCGGCGGCAGCGCACTGACCAACGTCGTCATCAACAGCGCGACCAGCTTCACCGCGACCACGCCGCCGCACGTCGCGGGCACGGGCCTGGCCCTGACCGTCACCACCACCGGTGGCACGGCCACCACGGCCGGTGTGACCAACGGTGCCGTGTACGACTACGTCAACGGCATCAACGTCACGCCGCAGACGTCCACCAACCTCGTGGCCACCGACCTGGACATCACGGGCGTCGGCTTCAGCGGGATGGACTTCAGCACGACGACCGGCACGACCTCGGACAACACCAAGGCCCACGTGTACCTGGTGTCCAACGACACCGTGCACTCCGAGATGATCGCGACCAACCTGAACGACGCCACGTACTACGACAACACCGCCGGTGCCTACCTGATGGCCGACAACGTCACCGACACCGGCAAGACCGTCGGTGAGACCGCCGAGTGCATCAACGTGCTGGTCATCAGCGACACCGAGTTGATCTGCACCATGGACTTCACCACCAACCACCCGGCGAACGGCGCCTACACGGTGACCGTCGTGGGCGACGGTGCCCCGGCCGCGGCCGCGAACCTTGTGGCTCCGAGCATCGTCTCCAGCACCTCGACCTTCACGGTGGCCCCGTACTGATGAACCAGCAGTACTGAGCCAGCACGGTCCTTCCGGGGGCGGTGAAGCCGCCCCCGGAGGACCACCGGAAGGAACCTGAACGTGGTGGTGGCCCGGACCGAACGGTCCGGGCCACCACCACGTCCGCAGGTCTGCTTCTCCCGCCCGGGAGCCCCCGTGCCCACCCGGGGACGGTCGCGGCGCCGGGACCCCCTCGTCGGGGAGAAGGCCGGCTCGGGCCGACTCAGGCGACGACGGCCAGGGTGGCCGAGGCGGTGAGCTCCTCGCCCGGCTCCAGCACGACCAGGCCGGACTCCGCCAGGCCAGCCTCCAGCAGGTTGAACCCGTCGTTGGCGTTGGTCACGGGCTCGACCGCGAAGAACGGCTTGCCCGTGGGCACGTACACCACCACCGTGTGGTACGGCCCGTCCGCGACCATGGTCAGCTCGCGACCGCTGACCGGATAGCGCAGCCGGATCGGCCGGCTCGGGTCCCAGCCGACGAGGCAGTCGTCCACGTGCGCGTCGCCCAGCGGCCGCAGCCGGCGGAAGTCGACCACCGGTGGCACGGGAACCGGTCGCCCGGCCGGCAGGCAGGCGTCCAGCGGGAGGTGTTCCTCGCAGGGCACCTCCAGCAAGGCCTCGTCCGTGGGGCCGGTCAGGGTGCGCCGGAAGTACGGGTGGTGCCCGAAGCCCGCGGGGAACGGCACCTCGTCGTCGTTGCGCACCGCCGTCTCGATCACCAGCCGGGGCCCGTCGAGGCGGTAGCTCACCTCCGCGGAGAACCGCCACGGGAAGCTGACCCCGACGAAGTCGGCCGAGCGGTAGGTCATGGTCACGGTCGTGGCATCGGCGGCGCGGACCGTCCACGGGAAGTCCTTGGCCGTGCCGTGGATCGCCGTCCCGTCCGGACAGTTCACGCGCAGGCGGTACTCCTGGCCGCGGAAGCGCAGCACGCCGTCCCGGACCCGGTTCGACCACGGCACGAGGACGTAGCTCGAGCACTCGTCGGGGACCCCGGTCAGCGCAGCGGGGGTCGGACGGAGCAGGTCGTGCCAGACCCCGTCCCCGGCGATCTGCCCGAAGGTGAGAGAGGCACCGGCCTCGGGCACCACGCCCACCCGCCAGACCTCGTTCTCCAGAGTGATCACGAACGCTCCGTTCCCTGCAGGGACATCCGACCGCGCCCCGGTGGGGGCACGGTGACGACCGTGTCCCGGCGGAGGCACTCTGAGGGCCGTGCCCCGCACCGACCGGACGACCGCACACGCTAGCGCGTCGAGCGCTTCCCCGACCGCGTCGACATCCCGAATTTCCGGTACTTCCCGGACAGATCGCCCGGAACGGGTGCGGGGTGGCCCGGCCGAGGCCGGGCCGCCCCGAACTCAGCCCAACCGCACGTGCACCCGGGCACCGTCGTGCAGCAGCCCGGCCGGCACCGTGCGGGCGGTGAGCGCCTGCGCCGGCACCGGCTCGCCGTCCACGGTGATCGCGGCGACCCCGTGCTGGACGTGCTCGGGGTTCGCCACGGTGACGGTGACCCGGGCACCGCGGTAGCGACGGGTGACCTCGAAGCCGTCCCAGGCCGCCGGGATCGACGGGTCGACGGCCAGACCGCCCGCCACCGGCCGCACGCCGAGCAGATACTGGGTCGCCGCCACGTACGTCCAGCTCGCGGTGCCGGTGAGCCACGGGTTCCGGGCCTGGCCGAACCGGGGCGAGGCCTTGCCGTGGGTGAACTGGCTGTACACGTAGGGCTCGACCTGGTGGATCTCCGCCTGGTCGTTGTACCGGGCGGGCAGGTAGCTGCGGTAGTACTCGTAGGCACGGTCGCCCCGGCCCAGCAGCGCCTCGGCGACGATGGTCCAGGAGTTCGAGTGGCAGAAGATGCCGCCGTTCTCCTTGTGCCCCGGCGGGAAGACCAGCAGCGAGAGCCCGACGCCCTCGATCGGCACGGTGTGCGGCGGGTCGCAGAGCACCACGCCGTGCTCGGTGGCCAGGTGCTCGTGCACCGAGTCCATGCACTGCACGGCCTGGTCGGGCGAGGCGGCGCCGCTGATCACGGCCCAGACGTTGGACTCCAGGTAGATCTTGCCCTCGGCGTGGTCGCGGCTGCCCAGCGGCACCCCGGTGGCCGAGATCCCCCGGATGAACCACTCGCCGTCCCAGGCCGCGGCGTCGATCGCGTCCTTGACGATCTCGGTCTGCTTGGCGCACCAGGCGGCGTCCTCGTCCGCCCCCAGCAGTTCGGCGAGCTCGCCGACCAGGCGCAGGCCGTGGCAGAAGAGGAAGGTGGTGAACAGGCTCTCGCCGGTGGTGCCGAACTTCACGCAGTCGTTCCAGTCGGCGGCCAGCCCCTGGATCAGCCCGTTGCGGCCCTTGTGGTCGATGCTGAACTGCAGCGCCTGCTTGAGGTGCTCGAAGACGGTGGCGTCGCCGTGGTCCGCGTAGGGCAGCACGGTGTTCAGGTAGTCCAGGTCGCCCGTCTCGTGCACGAAGTTCGCCACCGTGATGGGCAGCCAGAGCGTGTCGTCGCTGCGGTACTGCTCCAGGGTGGGGGTGCGTTCGTGCCCGGGCCGGTGCGTGAGCGGCTTGACCAGCGGCATCGCGCCGCCCTCGGCCGTCTGCCCGGTCAGGATCAGGTCGAGGCGCTCCCGGACCGCCTCGGGGATGCTGTGCGTGACGGCGAGCATGTCCTGCACGGTGTCCCGGTAACCGAGGCCGTCGCGGTCACCCGCCTCGACCAGGCTCACTCCCCGGGACCAGTTGAAGGTCATGTGCGTCTGGTACGCGTGCCAGACGTTGATCATGCTGTTGAGGTCGGGGTCGGGGGTGCGCACCTGCAGGGTGTCCAGGTGCGCGGTCCACTCGCCGCGGGTGGCCTCCAGCTCGGTGCGCATCCGCTCGGGGGTGCCGAACTCGGCGATCGTCCGGCGACCGGGCCGCAGCCCGTCCCGCGGCTCGTCGGGCGAGCCCACCCCCAACATGAAGATCAGGTCCCGGGACTCCCCGGGGGCCAGCTCCACCGCGGCGTGCAGGCTGAGGCAGGCGTTGTCGCCGACCGTGGCGGTGTTCGAGCAGATGCCGCGCTCGACGGCCAACGGGGCCGAGGGGGTACGGTACGGCCCGAGGAAGGCGTCGCGGTCGGTGTCGTAGGAGGTCACCGGCGCGCCGGCGAGCCCGAACCAGAGCTGACTGATCGCGTCGGACACGTTGTTGCGGGCCGTGATCACGCCGTCCGAACAGGAGGTCTGGATGATGTACTGGCTGTACTGCAGGTTCTCGAGGTCCTGCCGGTGGTGCCAGTCGTTGGCCACCTCCGCGTAGCTGAACACGGACAGCCGCCGGGGGGTGTCCCCCGGGTTCCGCACGGTCAGGGCCCAGTACTCGAAGGCCTCGCCGCGCGGGATGAAGCAGGTCATCGCCGAGGCGATCCCGGCGTACTCGGCCTCGAACACCGAGTAGCCCAGACCGTGGCGCACCCGCGCGGAGTACTGGTCCAGGGACCGGCCGACCGGTTGCCAGGTGGCCGACCAGTAGTCCCCGGTCTCGTCGTCGCGGAGGTAGAGGAAGCGGCCGGGCTCGTCCACCGGGACACCGTTGAACCGCATCCGCAGCAGGCGCCCGGTACCGCCGGACTTGTAGAAGCTGTACCCGCCGCCGTTCTGGGTGGTGATCCCGCCGTAGAGGCGCGAACCCAGGTAGTTGATCCAGGACCTGGGCGTGTCCGGTCGGGTGATCACGTACTCATGGGCAACGTCGTCGAAGTATCCGTATTGCACGGGGCACCGGCCTTCACTGCGGGAGGGGGGAGTCGCAGCGCCGGACGCGCACCCCGCGCCGGCCGGCACAGGATACCCACGAGCCCCCGCCCGGCCCTGGGGCCCAGGGCCGAACGGGGGCCGGTTAACGCTCAGACGGGTGAGCCGACTGCGCAGAGCGGGCCCGGAGGACTCGCCGTATCGGCGAAGCAAGCCACGACGCACACCTGCAGACCGGCCGACGCGGCCCCGAGTTGCTCCGCCCGGATGGCGGGATCGACCACGGGTCCCGGCCCGCAGGCGACCTCGATCTCCCAGGACGGCTCGGTGACCAGCCGGGGCACGGGGTCGGCCCCCTCGACCCCGACCAGGTGCACCGCATAGGCCAGAGCCTCCGGTACCGGCCGCCAGGTCAGGCGCCACCTCGTGTGCCAACCCTGGTCGCCCGCACGGTCCTCGAGCACGGCCGCGAAGCCGTCGGGGGCCGGGTGATGCGACCGGGTGACACTGCTCACTCCGGGCGGGCCGGTGGTGGGATGGAGATGGGTCACCACTCGACCTGGTAGCCCTGCACCACGTTGTTCATGATCACGGTGCGGTCCGGCACCACGGTGCCCGCGGCGAGGTCGCTGGCCACGACGACGGACCGGCGCCCGAGCGTCGTGCCCCGGCCGAGCAGCACGCGGTAGGCCACGGCACCGTCGGCGAGGGTGACGTCGTCCTCGAACACCGTGGGCAGCGTGCCCGCGCCGCCCCCGCCCTCCTTGCGGCCACCACCGTGCACGACGACATCGCGGCCCAGCCGGACGTTGTTCCCGAACTCCATGCTGCTGTCCCGCAGCGCATGGATGATCACACGGTCACCCATGCCATCAACCGTGCCGAAGGTGAAGGGGGTCCCCTCGTCCGCACGCACCGCGACCCGGTCCCCGAGCACCCGGGAGATCTGGTGCTTGGTCTGGTCGGTGAACCGGACGTCGCCGATGATGCGATTGCGGAACCGGGGATCGGTGACCGCCCGGCCGGCGAAGGTCGGCGCCTCGCGGGTGGGGTTGAAGACCGAGCCGGCCGGGTCGACCGAGATGCCCCAGAGCTGATCGGGCGCGTCGGCGGCGAGCTGGCTGTAGGCCGAGGTGAAGAACGTGTTCACGGCCAGGACGGTCTGGTTGCTCGCGGTGTCCGCCGCGGTCATCGGGCGCACCTTGCGGGTGGCCGAGGTCAGGTCGGTCGCCTCGGCCTGGGTGGTCACGTTGCGGCCGGGCAGGACGTAGGTGTTGTCCGGCAGGACGACACCCGGCCCGACCCGCGCGAGCACGCCGACCACGCAGTTGAGCCCGATGGTCGCGCCGTCCACCTCGGCCCCGAAGGACACGTTCGAGGAGAGGGCGGTGTCCGTGGTCCCCGGGGAACCGATCACGGCGGGGCCCTTGACCGTGGCCCCGTGCCCGATGATGACGCAACCGCCGATGAGCACCCCGGGCTCGTCCCGGTCCAGGTGCCCGGGCCCGTCCTGGCGCCGGGAGACGATCGTGACGCTGTCCCCGATGTTGCTGTTGCCGCCGATGCGGATCGGTGCGCCCTCGGCGAGCAGGCGGGCGAAGGGGCCCACGTAGACCTGCTGGCCGATCAGGATCTGGAACGGGTCCGTCACGGCGGCGGTGCTGTCGAAGAAGGACGCCGTCGCCGGCGGTGCCCCATGGGGCCCCACCGGCAGGTTGCGCGGGACGGGGTGGAAGGAGTCCGCCGGCACCGGGTCGTGACCCGGTCGGGGCAGGGACGCTCCCGGTCCGGACGCGGCAACGGCGGCCGCCTCCCCGTCGCCGAGGAGGGCGGCCGCCGTCGGAGCGGCGATACCCAGGGCAGCTGCCCGGATCATGAAGTTTCTCCGGGAGAGATCAGACATGGATTCTCCTTGTCGCTGAGCCACGCGAGCATGATCACTTGCAGTACGTGATCTTAGCGACACTAGGAGTTACATGATGTCGATCTTCCAGGAATCGCGTCAGACCTCCACGTTCACCGACACCACGGTCCCGGGAGCAGCCACCGGCACGTGGTTCCCCTCGATCGCCACACCGTCCACGGTCAGCCGCGCACCCTTGCCGCCGCTGTTCTTCACCGTGATCCGGTAGGTGGCACCGCGGAACTCCCGCGTGATCGTGAACTCGGACACCTCCGGCCCCAGGCAGGGGTCGACCAGCAGGCCGTCGTAGTCGGCCCGGACCCCCAGCAGGTACTGGCTCACCGCGACGAAGTTCCAGGCGGCGGTCCCGGTCAGCCAGGAGTTCTTCGCCTCACCGTGCCGCACCGCATCCTTGCCGGCGATCATCTGCGCGTACACGTACGGCTCGAGCCGGTGCAGTTCGCTGATGTCCTCGCGATAGGCCGGGGCGATCTTCTTGTAGTACTCGAAGGCCCGCTCCCCGCGACCGACCACCGTCTCGGCGATGATCACCCACGGGTTGTTGTGGCAGAAGATGCCCGCGTTCTCCTTGTAGCCGGGCGGGTAGGACGAGACCTCGCCCAGTTCCTCGTGGTAGTCCGCGTACGGCGGATTGAGCAGGACGATCCCGTGCCGGGTGTCCAGCCGTTCCTTGACCGAGTCGAGGGCCCGGCGGGCCTCGCCGCTCTCCACGCCGATGCCGGCCATCACGCAGAAGCCCTGCGGCTCGATGTAGATCTGCCCGTCGGTGTTCTCGTGGCTGCCGACCTTGTCGCCGAAGAAGTCGTAGGCACGCAGGAACCACTCGCCGTCCCACCCGTGCTCCAGGACGGTGGCCTTCATCTGCTCGACCAGCTCGAGCGCCCGGTCGGCCACGTCCGTCAGCCCACGGCGCCGCGCCAGCTCGGCGTACTCGGGCCCGATGTGCACGAACATGCCCGCGATGAACACGCTCTCCGCGGTGCGCCCCTCACGGTTGCCCGTGGTCTGGAAGGACTCACCCGGCTCGTTCGAGAAGCAGTTGAGGTTGAGGCAGTCGTTCCAGTCCGCGCGGCCGATCAGCGGCAGGCCGTGCGGCCCGAGGTTGTCCACGGTGAACTCGAACGAGCGCGTCAGGTGTTCGAAGAGGGTGGCCGTGTTCTCGGGGTCGTTGTCGAAGGGCACCTGCTGGTCGAGGATCCCGTAGTCCCCGGTCTCCTTGAGGTACGCAGCGGTGCCGAGGATCAGCCACAGCGGGTCGTCGTTGAACCCGCTGCCGATCTCGTTGTTCCCGCGCTTGGTCAACGGCTGGTACTGGTGGTACGCCGAGCCGTCCGGGAACTGCGTCGAGGCGATGTCGATGATCCGCTCGCGCGCCCGCTCGGGGATCAGGTGCACGAAGCCGAGCAGGTCCTGGTTGGAGTCCCGGAAGCCCATGCCGCGACCGATGCCCGACTCGAAGTACGAGGCGCTGCGGGACATGTTGAAGGTGACCATGCACTGGTACGGGTTCCAGATGTTGACCATCCGGTTGAGCTTCTCGTCCCCGGACTCCAGCGTGTAGCGGGACAGCAGCCCGGTCCAGTTCTCCCGGAGCTCGGCCATCGCCTGGTCCACCTGCTCGGTGGTGGCGAAACGGGCGAGCAGCTCACGGGCGCGGGACTTGTCCACGACGCCCGGGCTCTCCCACTTGGCGTCGCGGGGGTTCTCGATGTAGCCGAGCACGAACACGTAGGACCGGGACTCCCCGGGCGCCAGGGTGACGGCCAGGCTGTGCGAGCCGATCGGGTGCCACCCACTGGCCACCGAATTGCGGGAAGCGCCCTCGGCCACCACCTGGGGGTCGCCGAAGCCGTTGTACAGACCGACGAACGTCTCGCGGTCCGTGTCGAACCCGGCGATCGGCGCGTTCACGCTGTACACGGCGTAGTGATCACGCCGCTCGCGGTACTCGGTCTTGTGGTAGATCGTGCTGCCGTCGATCTCCACCTCGCCCGTGTTGTAGTTGCGCTGGAAGTTCGTCGAGTCGTCCTGCGCGTTCCACAGGCAGAACTCCACGAACGAGAACAGCGTGAAGGAGCGCTCGCGATCCCCGGTGTTGGTCAGGGTGACCTGCTGCACCTCGGCGTTCACGCCCATGGGCACCAGGAAGAGCAGCTCCGCGGCGATGCCGTTGCGCTCACCGGTGATCCGCGTGTAGCCGAGCCCGTGCCGTGCCTCGAACCGGTCGAGCTCCCGCTTGACGGGCAGGTAGGACGGCGTCCAGTAGTCCCCGTCCTCGGCGATGTAGAAGTACCGGCCACCCGCGTCCGTGGGGACGTTGTTGTAGCGGTACCGCAGCAGCCGTCGCAGCCGGGCATCCCGGTAGAAGGCGTACCCCCCGGCCTGGTGCGAGACCAACGAGAAGAAGTTCTCGGAGCCCAGGTAGTTGATCCACGGGTACGGGGTGGTCGGGGTGGTGATGACGTACTCGCGCGCGGAGTCGTCGAAATGCCCGAAGCGCATGGCAGGTGGCCCTTCAGCTGCTTGTCGCAGGTCAGTGAGGGATCCGGGCATGCCACCGGCGACAGGGTTGGCACCGCGACCTTCACCCGCCGCGCGGCGGACGCCGAGATGCCGTCCTCGTCCGTTCTGCCGGCTCGGGTGGTCGCCCGTGCGCCGGCAGCCTCCTGCCAGCAGGCTCCCCAAATCCTGGCTCACCCTAGGCCGCGCCGCGCGGCGTGCGCAACGACCGGCACACCACTCCTGGACCGGGATGTCCCGATCCGCCCCAGGGCTGGGCTCCCACGGCCGGGCTCCCCGGGCGCGCTCCCGGGGCCCCGAGCTCCTCCACGGCCGAGACCCCGTGACCGGGTGCGGGGCGGGCTGAGCCCCGGGCCCTGGGCTCAGCCCGCGCCGCACCCGACCCGTGAGGTCGCCGACGCCCGGGCCTGGACCCCGGTTCAGCCCGCCTCGTACTCGGCCCGGGCCGCGGGGATGCTGCGGGCCGCGGCCAGGGCCAGGGCGTCGGGGACGGGAAGGGCCGGCCCCAGCAGGAGGCCCTGCAACTGGGTACAGCCGAGTTGCTCGACACAGTCGGCCTGCTCCCAGGACTCGACCCCCTCGGCGATCGTGGCCAGGCCGAAACCGCGAGCCAGACCGACCACGCCCCGGACCAGGGTCAGAGCCGCGGGGTCGTGCGGCAGCTGCGCGACGAAGCGCTTGTCGATCTTCAGATGGTCGACGGGCAGCTCCAGCAGATGGCTCAGGCTCGAGTAGCCCGTGCCGAAGTCGTCCACGGCCAGGTGGGCGCCCAACTGGCGCAGGCCCCGCAGGTTCTCCAGCAGGTGCTCGTTGACCAGCAGCACGTCGTGCTCGGTGACCTCGAAGACCAGCTGGTCCGGGGCCACGGAGTACTCCTGCACGAGTTCCGCGATCGTGGGGACGAGGTCGGGTCGGCGCAGATCCGCCGGAGTCAGGTTGACGTGCACGCGCCCCAGGTCGGGGCTGATCCGGGCGACGCGGGCCGAGAAGACCAGGCTGGAGCGCAGGATCGCCTGCAGCAGCCCGGTGTTCAGGCCCGCCATGGCCATCAGTGGCAGGAAGGTGTCGGGGGTGAGCGTGCCCCGCCGGGGGTGACGCCACCGGGCCAGGGCCTCCCACCCGACCAGCGCCCGCGTGGACGCGTCCACGATCGGCTGGAACCAGGGCTGGACGCTCCCGTCGGCCAGGCCGGCCGAGAGCTCGTCGAGCAGCATGCGCCGCTCGTCCAGCGGATCGAGGGCCACGTGCAGCGTCGGGCGCAGTCGGGCCCGGGCCCGACTCACCTCGGCCATCGCCTCGACCACCAGGTCACCTGCCCGGGCAGGGGAACCCACCGCGGTGGCCACGTGGAGTTCGACGTCCAGGATCCGCGAGCGCACGACGAGTGGCTCGGCGACCGCACCGGCGAAGCGGTCGGACAGGGCGGTGACGCCGCCCCGGCTCGCCACGAATGTGGCCAGCGCGAACTCGTCCCCTCCGAGGCGGGCGGCGACGACCCGTCCGCCGGCCTCGTCCAGTCGGTGGGCGACGGTGCGCAGCAGTTCATCTCCGGCCTCGCCTCCGAACAGTTCGTTGACCGCCGCCAGTTGGGCGACGTTGGCCACGGCCACGGCGAGCAGCCGGCCCGCCCCGACCTCCTCGGCCTCCGCGGTCAGGCGGGCCAGGAAGCCGTTCCGGCTGTACAGACCGGTCAACGGGTCCCGGTCGGCGACGAACTGGGCCAGTTGGTCGGCCAGGACGCCGTTGCGGTAGGTGGCCGAGGTGTTCGCGACCATCAGGCGGTGAATGGCCTCGTGCAGCAGGAACGCCAGCACCAGGTACGCCGCGGTGACCACGACCAGGGCCGCGGAGCCCTCCGGCCAGAGCAGCACCGAGGCCGCCATCGGGCAGATCAGCGCCACGACCGTGACCACGAAGATGGCCCGGGCCGCGGCGGCCGCCCCGACCATGAGGCTGACCACGGCGAGGTCGACGATCACGGACAACCACACCGCCCGCTCGGTGCCCATGGTCACCGCGATCACCGGGAGACAACCCCAGACCAGGCCGAACGCGGCGTACTGCGGCGCCACCCGGAGCAGGTAGAGGCGGTCCGGACCGCGGTCCGCCGCCCGGACCAGCTCGAACCGATTGGCGACCATGATCCGGACGACGTCGATCAGGGCGACGACGACCCAGTACACCAGCGCCGCGCCGGGCACCTCCCCCCGCAGCAGCAGCCCGACCCCGATCACCGCGATCGGGATGAGAGCCAGCGACCGGCGGACCTGACCGGCCACGTGCCGCGCCAGTTCCGCCCGCACCGCGGCTGCCATGGCCGAGTCGAGCGCCGAACGCTCTCTACGGGTGGTCACCCTGCCGGCGCAGTCTGACTGCATCGCGTTCGCCCTTGTGAGCACGGAGTGATCGAATCACGATGGCCATGCACGATGCGCCCGCATTCGTCACAGACCGTGCGATCAGTCGAGCCCGGAGATCCCCCCGTCGGAGGATGGCGCGAATCACCAGGGCCTGACCGCCCCGGCACCCCGGGCACGATCGACCACCGGATCAGCTCCGGTTCGGCTGCTCCCGCGGCGCGGGATGATCCCGGCCCGCCGCCATCGGGCGCTCGGTGGACGGCGCACGCTCGGCCGAGGGTGCCAGGCGCGCCCGCAAGCTCTTCGGTGTCACCTCAGCCGGCCGGGGTCCCGGACCCACGGGTGCCGGTTCGGGCACCTCCGGGAGCGCCACCGCCGCGCGGGGGACGTGGACGACGGGTTCAGATCCACCCTCCGCCTGCTCCGTCCCTTCGGGACCGGCAGTTCTCGTCCCGGACCCGGTCCCGGGCCGGGCCCGAGGCGGGACGGGCACGGGCTGGACGGGCACGGGCTGGACGGGCACCGCCTGCGGAGGGACGGGATCCGCCGGAACAGGTGCCGATGGCCCCGTCGATGCCCCAGGAGCGGGCAGCGACACGGGAACGGACGGCGACACGGGAACGGACGGACCCCGGCGGGCCCCGGCGATTCCCGTCCCCGAACGTCCAGGACCGGGTCGGGGCACGGGTGTCCCCGGAGAGGCCGGACGCCCCGCCTGTGCGGGAACCGGTCCATGGGAGGCCTCGGCCGCGGGGGCCCCCGGTCGTTCCACACCGGGTCGTTCCACACAGGGTCGCTCCACCCCGGGAGTGGCCTGCGGACGGGTACCCGCCGTCCGCGCGATCCGCTGCAGCCGCCCCGCCACCAGTTCCAGGTCTTCGGCCGGACTCGCGGCCGCGGCATTCGCCAGCTGCACCTCGGCGTACACCTCGGCCCGGTGCACCTGGACGCTGCGGGGGGCGTCGATCCCGAGCCGCACGGTGTCCCCGCGGACATCCAGCACGACCACACGCACCTCGTCGCCGATGACGATGCTCTCGCCGGCACGGCGGGTGAGAACCAGCATGTCGGGCTCCCTCCGTGGACCCCTGACCGTGGCCCGTCGACTCATCCCACCGTCGCGCGGACCGGCCAGTCACTCCCGGACAGGATGATCTGCGCCGCTGCCCGGGTCCGGTTGTTGATGACAACCGGTGCCAGAAGGTTAGCGGTCGTATGCGCAGAGTTCCCACCTACGGTCAGAATCACGAGGATCAGGGCGTCCCCGGAGTCCCGGAGACCGAGGTCCACGCAGGCTCCGTCGTCCAGCTCCACCGCGTACCCGGGGAAGAACGCCCCGGGTACCGCGACCAGGAAGCGGACCTCGGGCCGTTCCAGACTGCACAGCTCGAACAGCACCCCGGAGTCCGGTTCCCCGGACTCCCCGACTCCGGCGCCGTCCTGGCCGGCATCCGGCTGACCGGCGTCCGGAACCTGCGGATCGTCCGCCGCCTCCGCGCCCTCCCCGGCGTTCAGTCGCACCAGGACGAAGCGCGTGAGTTCCGCGAACCCCGGCAACGGCCGCACGAATCGGAGCTCGGGCAGGTGCTCGACCGGCGCGGCGTCCGGACCCGGTTCGGGCAGGCGCCCGTCGGGTCTCTGCTCGGGCAGGTGCCCGTCGGCTCCCCGTGACGCGCGCGGGCCCACCGGCCGCCCGACCGGCCGCGGTCCCGCGGCCACCTCCGTGTCGTCGGTCCCGGTCGTCCCGGTCACGCCCGCGTCTGCCCCGAGCAGGCCCACTCCGGTGGACACCCCGACCATCGCCTTCACCCCCGGTTGTCCGCTCACTTCAGGAAGTCCACGAGAGAGACCTGCAGCACCTTGCTGGCCGCGCCCAGCGCCGCCTGGTAGGCGACCTGCTGGGACTGGAGATTCGTGATGGTCAGCGGGAGGTCGACGTCCTCGTTCTCGCTGATCCGCGATTGGAAGTCGAGCTGCTCGCGCTGGATGTTCGCCTGTGTGGTGTCCAGCCGCGCGGCCCGGGCGCCGACGTCGCCGAGGGCGGTGAGCACCATGGTCAGCTGACTGTCGAGATTGTTCAGGTCCGTGGGCAGGTTGGCCGTGTTGCCCGTGACGTCGGTCATGGCCTGGGCGATGGCGGCCGGCAGGGTGGCGGCGCCGGCGGTGCTTCCCTGCACGTCCACGCGCATGGTCGCGTCCCGGCTGATGCGGGACAGCAGGGGCTGGTCGTTGCCGACGTAGGTACCCGAGGGGTCGACCGCGATCGAGCCCGCGACCGTGCCGCCGAACACGGGCCGGCCCAGCCAGCGCGTGTTGTACAGGTCGATGATCTCGTTCCGGATCCCGCCGATCTCGGCGGCGACGGCGTCCAGGCTGCTGCTGCCCAGGGCCGCGTCCCCGGCGGTGACGACGAGGTCGCGCACCCGCCGGATCCGGTCGCTGATCTGGGTGAGGGCGTCGTCGCTCGTCGCCAGCCGACCCGACGCGTCGGTGATGTTGCGCAGGTACTGGGTGTCGGCCTGGTTCTGCGAGCGCAGCTTCATCGCGGCACCGGTCGCCGACGGGTCGTCGCTGGGCTGCGAGACGCGCTTGCCGCTGGACAACTGTTGCTGCAGCAACTGCGCCCGGCTGAGGTTGTCCTCCAGCCCTCGCATGATCGACGTGCTCATCGACCGCTGGGTCACCCGCGCGAAGCTCATGGCGTCACCCGCCCACGCCGGTGCGGTTGATCAGGGTGTCCATCATCGAGTCGACGGTCGTGATGATGCGCGACGAGGCCTCGAACGCCCGTTGGTACAGCAGCATCGAGCTCATCTCCTCGTCCACGCTCACGCCGGCATCGGCCTCCACCATGCTGTCGGCACTGGCGACCACGGTCTGTTGCACCGTGACGCCGTTGGAAACGCTCTGCACCTTCACGCCGTAGTTCGCGACCATGTTGCGCCACAGCTCACTCGGCCCTTCGGAGCCGAGCACGGTCCTGGCCGTGCGCTCGTCGACCAGGTCCCCCAGGGCCAGGGCGTTGTTGCCGTCGACGGTGCCGGCGGTCGAGGCCACGGCCAGCTCGGTCGGGTCGGTCGGCACCACGCCGAGGGTGCTCGCATCGGTGCCGCTGAAGAAGTCGCCCCCCTGGGCGCCGGCCAGGGTGAAGCCCTGCTGGTGGGTCGTGTTCACGACGTCCCGCAGCGCCACGGCCACCTGGTCCGTCTGCGAGGCCAACTTCGGCAGGTCGGTCTTGAGCGCGGCCAGCAGGCCGGCCGCCTTGCCCGAGGCCACGGGCACGGTCACGGTGCCCCAGGTGATCGCCGGCGGGTCGCTCGCGACGTTGGCCAGGGTGCCGGCGCCGGTGAGGGTCACCTTCTCGGCATGGTCGCCGTCGAGCACGTTGATCCCGTTCACGGACACCGCGGTGGTGCCGTCACTGTTCGTCGAGGCGCTGGCCCCGACCAGGTCGGACAGGGTGCGCACGAGGGTGTCCCGCTGGTCCTCGAGCTCGTTGACGTCCGCGCCCGCGTTCGCGCCCTGGCGGATCTTCTGGTTCACGCCCGCGAGGTCCGTGAGGGCCTGGTTCGTCTGGGAGACCACGTTGGACAGGTCGCTCTGCGAGCTCATCCACTGCGACGTGATGCCCTCCGAGACGAACTTGAGCTGATCCGCGACGGCGTTGCCGCGCTGGATCACCACCGCGCCCGCCGCGCTGTCGTCCGGCCGCTGGGCCAGGTCCTGCCAGGCGGTGAAGAAGCTGTCCATGGTGGACTGCAGACCCGTCTCCCCCGGCTCGGAGAGCAGGTTCTGCACCTGGGTGAGCACCGAGTTCTGCGACTGCAGGGCGTTGAGTTTGCCCCCCGCCGCCGCGCGGGCACCCTCGAGGAACGCGTCCCGGATGCGGGCGACGCCGTCGATGCGCACGCCTCCGACGCTCGCATTGGTGCCGCTGAACATCGTCGCCGCGGAGGACACCCCCACCGAGGAGACGTCCACCCGTTGCCGGGAGTACCCGGGGGTGTTCGCGTTCACCACGTTCTGGCCGACGATGTCCATCGCCCGCTGCGCCGCGGCCAGCCCGGTGACCGCGACGTTCAACGACGAGAATCCGGCCATCAGTGCCTCACAGAGCCTGGTCGACCGCCGCGGGACCGTAACCGGTCCTGCGGCGGCCTCGTCGGCCGGTGGCGTCGTACCCGTCGGCGTCACCCTGGGTGTGCAAACCGATCTGGGCCAAGGCGGCCTCCACGGCCCGCATCCCGGCGTCCATGAGGTGGCGGTTGGTCTCGGCCAGGGCACCGAGTTCGGTGGTGAGGCTCAGCAGCGCCGACCGGTGGTCCAGCAGGACGCCCGTCCACGGGGGCTGCGCCCCTGCCGCCAGTTGTTCGAGGGTGGCCCCCGCCGGCAGCCCGAGCTCGGCGGCCGCCCGGTCCGCGGCCGAGGCCCGCTGCAGTTCGATGATCCGCAGTTCCTCCAGCAGGAGCTCCACCTCGCTGGTCGCCACCGCGAGCCACCGGGTACGCCCGGCAGCGAGCAGCAGTTGCTCGCACTCCAGGCGATAGCTGAGCCGTTCCAGCATCTCGCGCTGCCGCCACAGGATCGCGGCCAGGTCCGGCAGGCTCATTCGGGACTCCAGGTGGGCGACTCCGCCCCACGCGGGACGGATGAACCGGTCGAGAGGTCCTGTCGGCAGTTGTCCGGCGGACCTGAGCAGTTCCGTGCCCGGGGCTGCTGGCCCGAAAGGGTGATTCGACGTCCGGGGGCCACCCCGCGCCGTGCGGACGGTGGAGGCCACCGCCCTCGCGACCGAAGAACAATCCGTGCCCGCCTCCGTGCCCCCGACCGCCGCCGCAGGCTCCGCGGCCGCGGCGGCCCGCACGCCGGACGCCGCCGTCGTGCAGGAGCTGGTCACGACCCACCTGCCGCTGGTCGGGCACCTGGCGCGGGAGGTCTCGGCCCGACTCCCCCGTCACCTGGACACCGACGACCTCATCGGTGCCGGGTCGTTGGCGCTGGTCCAGGCCGCACGCACGTTCGACGCCGAGCTCGGGGTGCCCTTCGCGCGGTTCGCTAACACCCGTATCCGCGGTGCCATGCTCGACCACATGCGCCAGCGCGACTGGGCGACCCGTTCCCTGCGCTCACGCGCCCGCATGATCGCCGAGGTGACGGAGACCCTGACGACCGCGCTGCACCGCAACCCGACCGAGACCGAGATCGCCGCCGCTTCCGGCCTGGCCGAGGCCGAGGTGCGCCAGGTGCGGCACGACACGGACCGGGCCGCGCTGCTGAGCCTGGACCCCCTGGCCGCGGGGGAGGACGGCATCGGGTCGACCCTCGCCGACGGCTCCCTCGCCCCGGACGAGACGCTCGTGGCCGCCGAGCGCATGGGTTACCTGCGGGACGCCCTCGCCGAACTCCCGGTGCGCCAGCGCGCCGTGGTCGTCGGGTACTACCTCGACCAACGGCCGCTCACCGAGGTCGCCGAGGAACTCGGGGTCACCCAGTCCCGGGCCTCCCAGCTCCGCGCCGAGGGCCTGGACCTCCTTCACGAGGCCCTGGCCACTCTGCTGCACGAGGACGCGCGCGCGGCGGTCCCCGCCGCGGCGGCGGCCCCGGAAGGGAGACCGGGCGACGGCGGCGCCGACGACGGGGTGCGGGCCCGGAGACGGGCCGCCTACGTCAAGGCGGTGGCGCACCGATCGCCGGTCCGCGCCCGCGCGGACGTCCAGGCCTATCTCGACGGCGCCGCGTTGGGGACCGGTCCTCGACGCTGAACCGCTCCCCCTCGTCGAGCCGGACCTTCTGGTTGAGCCGACCCCGGGCATCGCAGAGCGCTGAGGGTCACGCCGGGCCCGGCAGCCGGGTCCGGCTGGACGGGGCAGCTGTCCCGGATCGGTGCCGATGAGCAGTGCCGCGGACGCCCCACCGGACGCCCCGGGCGCCGCGCGGAATACCCGCCCCCAGACGCCCCCGGATGAATCCTCAAGAGCTCCCGACCTCCGCCGATAGGAACCTCGACGCCGGTCCACGGATGGACCGGTAGCGGGCCCGAACCAAGGAGGACACCGTGGGTCTTCGTATCAATCAGAACATCGCGGCGATGAACGCCTACCGCAACCTGTCGATCACCGACGGCCAGATGGCGAAGTCGCTGGAGAAGCTGTCCAGCGGATACCGCATCAACCGTGCGGCGGACGACGCGGCCGGGCTGGCGATCTCCGAGGGCCTGCGGGCTCAGGTGGGCGGCCTGAAGGTGGCCGTCCAGAACTCCCAGGACGGCGTCAGCGTCGTGCAGACCGCTGAAGGTGCGCTCACCGAGACGCACGCGATCCTCCAGCGCATGCGGGACCTGGCGGTCCAGGCGGCCAACGACGGCTCCCAGGACTCCAACGCCAAGACCGACGCCCAGTCCGAGTTCGACCAGTTGAACAACGAACTCGACGACATCGCCAACAAGACGCGGTTCGGCAGCACCAACCTGCTGGACGGCACGTACAGCAAGCAGTTCCAGGTCGGGGCCAACGCCACCGACCAGCTGACAGTCACGATCGACAACGGCGCCGGTGGCGCGATGGACTCGAACGGCCTCGCGGTGAACGGCTTGAGCCTCACCGGTGCTGGTACCGCGGCCACGGCCATCACCACGATCGACACCGCGATCCAGACGGTCTCCACCACCCGAGCCACCCTCGGTGCCGTGCAGAACCGCCTCGAGCACAAGATCAACAACCTCAACGTCGCCGTCGAGAACCTGTCGGCGTCCGAGAGTCGCATCCGGGACACCGACATGGCCCAGGAGATGGTCTCGTTCACGCGCAGCCAGATCCTGTCCCAGGCCGGCACCGCGATGCTGGCCCAGGCCAACCAGGCGCCGCAGGGCGTCCTCCAGCTCCTGCGCGGCTGAGGCCGACCGGTCGGCGGGTGGTACCGGGCCGTAGGCCGCGGACCGCCCGCCGACCGGGCCCCACCGGATGCGCGCCGCGACGGCGCGCGATCCCCGCCCGGGTGCCCCGGCGCCCGGGGAACCGACGGATCAGGAGGTCGACATGTCGTCCACGGTGAACCTCGCCGGTTCCTTCTCGGGGCTGGACACGACCTCCATCATCAACGCCCTGCTGCAGGTCGACGCCAACCAGCAGACGCTGGTCAGCAACAAGCAGACCGCCGAGCAGAAGACGGTCGATGCCTACACCTCCCTGACCAGCGCCCTGAGCGCGGTCGCCACCCAGGCACGCACGGTCGCGACGACCTCGGCCTGGGCCGGCTCGACGGCCACCTCGTCGTCCAGCAACGTCACCGCGAGCGTGACCGGAACACAGACCGCCAGCTTCACCTTCGACGTGACCTCCCTGGCCGCCACGCACACGCTGGTCTCCTCCGGCGCGGTGAGCTCGCTCGCGACGGTGGTCTCGGACAACCCGATCACGATCACCGGCCTCAGCGGCTCCACGACCAGCATCGACGTGGGTACCGGATCGCTCTCGGAGGTCGTGAACGCGATCAACTCCTCCGACTCCGGGGTGACCGCGGCCGCGGTGCAGACCACACCCGGCAGCTACAAGCTGCAGCTGTCCGCCACGAAGAGCGGGGCGGCCGCCCAGTTCAGCGTGGACGGCATCACGGGCATGGGGGACCTCACCGTGCTCAGCCAGGGCGCCGACGCGACGATCAGCGTGGGCACCGACCCGAACACCGCCTACACCGTCACCTCGTCCAGCAACACCTTCAACAACCTGGTGACCGGCCTGTCGTTCACCGTGAGCAAGATCGAGAGCGGCGTCACCGTCAGCTCCAAGGTCGACGGGACCGCGGTGGCCAAGCAGGTCTCGACCCTGGTCGACGACATCAACCAGGTGCTCAGCACCATCACCTCGCAGACGAGCTGGGACGCGACGAACAAGGTGGCCGGCCCGCTCATGGCCGAGTCCGCCGTCCGCACCCTCCAGCAGCAGCTGCTCGGCAGCGTGACCTCCCTGCACGCGGCCGGGGTCAGCCTGACCAAGGACGGCCAGCTCTCCTTCGACCAGGACGCCTTCACGACGGCCTTCACCGCGAATCCGCAGAAGGTGATGGCGGCCTTCGGAGCCACGGCGACGCTGGCGCCGGCGAGCGGCGTCACCGGCGGGGTGTCCCTGGTGCGGGCGGCCGACTACGCCCACCCCGGCACGTACGCGGTGCACCTGGACCAGACCGCGGCGACCGAGCAGTGGGCCGCCGACCTGTCGGGGGTCTCGGGCTCCGGGCACCAGATCACCGTCACCCAGGGCACGCTCAGCGCCACCTACACGACCACGGACGACGACACCACGGACAGCATCGCCGCGAACCTGAACAACCTGCTCTCCTCCCAGGGTGTCGCGGTGACCGCGGCCAACAGCGACGCGGGGTTCCTGCTCACGGCAAACGGCGCCGGCTCGGCCCTGGCCTTCGACGTCTCGGTGGACGGTTCGGCGCAGTCCCAGCTCCAGGGCGGGCAGGACGTGCAGGGCACCATCGACGGCCACACCGCCACCGGCTACGGCGACGTGCTGTCCCTGGCCTCTGGCAACGGCAACGCGAGCGGCCTGGCCCTGCGGATCACCGCGACCGCGGACGACGTGGCGAACAGCGGCGGCGACATCGGCGACGTCACCTTCACCGAGGGGTTCGCGCAGAAGCTGCTCACCGTCACCCACGACGCCACCGCGATCGGCACCGGATACCTCACCACGGCCTCCGCCGGCCACACCTCGGACATCCAGGATCTGCAGAAGCAGTACGACGCGTGGACCCAGCGGCTGCAGGACGAGCGCACCTCGCTGCAGACGCGGTTCACCGCCATGGAGACGGCCCTGTCCACGCTGCAGAGCCAGAACTCCTTCGTCAGCGGCCTGAGCACGAACATGCTCGGCACCAGCGGCTGATCCCACCCGCTCCACTGCCCCACCCGCACGACGCGCGTCACCCGCCCCACCGGCATCACCCGCACCGAGGTCCGGCCGGCCGTCCCCGGCCACCACCGGGACGACCCGCATCGAAGGAGACCGGCATGTCGTACGGACTGGCTCAGGCCCGCTACGCCGCGGACGCCACCGCGACGGCCTCGCCCGCGCGACTGCTCACCATGCTCTACGACCGGCTCGTCTCGGACCTCGCCCTGGCCGAGGTGGCCATGGTCGCGGACGACTACGAGAGCACCGGTCACCGGCTCGGCCGGGCCCAGGAGATCCTGCTCGAACTGCACGCCACCCTCGACCTGGACGTGTGGCCGGAGGGCAAGGCGCTGTCCCAGCTGTACCTGTGGATGGTCAGCGAGCTGATGACGGCCCGGCTGCGGAACGATCCGCAGCGGATCGCGGACTGCCGGGAACTGCTGGAGCCGCTGCGGGACGCCTGGCACGCGGCGGCGTCCGCACCGGTGGGAGCCGGTGCCGCATGAGCCGCTCGGCGGTCCCGGTGCCGTACCGGGATCCGGCGCCGGCCCGGGAGCCCGCACCGACCTGGGACACCGCCTCGCCCCGGACCGCAGCGTCGTCCCGGACCTCAGCAGTACCCCGGGACCCCGCGCGCGCCGAGGTACTCGCGGAGCACGAACAGGCCTGGCTCGCCTACTTCGACGAGACCACCGAGGCACTCGGCGAGGTGCGACGCCAGCTCGAGGAGCGAGAGCCGGTGCACATGCCGGAGCTGACCCCGCCCGACTCCGCCTTCCCGGCCTGCGCCGAGCAGCGGCGCCTGGAGGTGGCCGCCCAGCTCGCAGCCGTGATCGCGGAGGTCCGGGACCGGCGGGACGAGGTGGGCTCGGCCCTGGCGGCGATGTCCACGCGCAGGCTCTCCCGCCCGCGGCCGGCCGCGCGCCTGCGCACCGCGGCGACCTCCCTCGGCGGAGGCTTCGACCTGGCGGGCTGAGCACTCGCCGCCGCCAACCCGCCCCTGCGCCTGCCGGCCCTGTCGCAGCACCCGCCGGCCCCCGGATCCGCGCCGCGCACCGCACACGCGTTTCCCGAGGTGATGCACCCGTCCGGGGAGATCCGGCGACCGTGTGTCACCGCCGAGGGACCGCCGCTGCGCCGAACGACGGAGACCGGACCACCCGGTCCGCCCTTGCCTCAAGCGGCCCCGGCGGCACTCCGACAATCACCACTGAGCACGGACCGCTCTCCCCGGCCACGGACAAGGCCACGACCAGAACCAGGCGCTCCGCCGTATCCGGTGGGGCGTCTGCGAGGGGGTCCGTGATGCTCGAGGACGTCTCGATCAGCGCCCTGCATGCCGCCCTCAACGGGCTCGCCGCCCGGCAGAGCGCGGTGAGCGACAACGTCGCGAACGTCAACACCCCCTTCTTCACCGCCCGCCAGGTCGGCTTCGAGAACGACCTGCGCCAGGCGCTCGCGGACGGCAGCGACCCCCTGTCGGTCAGCCCCACCGTCTCGGCCACCACCGACGCCGCCGGCCTGACCGGCAACAACGTCAACCTCGCCACGCAGACCACCCTCGGGGTGGACACCAACCTGCGCTACGAGCTGGCCCTGCGGGCCACCGGCGACCGGTTCACCCTGCTGCGCAGTGCGATCAGGGGGTAGGGATCATGTTCGAGGCTCTCTCCGTCTCCGCCTCCGGGATGCAGGTGCACCAGACCTGGATCGACGCCATCTCGGACAACGTCGCCAACGTGAGCACCGTGCGGCGCACCAGCCAGACCGCGTTCCAGTCCCGGTACGTGGTGGCCCAGGCCCTGGAGAACGGCGGCACCGGTTCGGGCGTCGCGGTCTCCGGGATCGCCCTGTCCAGCCCGATCGGCAAGCTCGTCTCCGACCCGACGAACCCGCTCGCGGACGCCAACGGCATGGTGCGCATGCCGGACGTGGATCTCGGCGAGCAGCTCACCACAATGATCATGGCGCAGCGTGGCTACGAGGCCAACATCTCCCAGCTCGACCGGGTGCGGCAGAGCTACGAGAGCGCCATCCAGATGGGTCGCGGCTGATGGCCGTCAGCGGCATCGGCGCCGCCGGGGGCGCCGGGTGGAGCGACCTGTCCCGGCTCGCCGAGCTGTACCGCCAGCAGATCACCGCCGGCGGCCCGACCGATCCGAGCGCGACGGCGGCCGCCTCCGGCGCCACGGCGACGGTCTCGGACCCCGCGGCGAGCGCGGCGGCCGGGCGCGGGGCCGACTTCGCGGGCGTCCTCGGCAGCGGGCTGAGCCAGCTGGAGTCCCTCGACGCGACCGCGGCGGTCAAGGCGACCCAGGCCGCCACCGGTGATCTCACGAACGTCCACGACTACGTCATCGCCGCCACCCAGGCCCAGACGGCCACCGAGCTGACGACCACCGTGCGCAACAAGGCCCTCGACGCCTTCGGCGAGATCATGAGGATGTCGCTGTGAACGGCGCGCTGGCCGCGGCGCTCAAGCGGGGGCGCGGGGTACTGGCCGGCTTCACCCCCGGCCAACGCGCGATCGTCGTGGTGGCGGCCCTGGGGCTGCTGCTCGGGGCCTTCTACCTGACCCGGTGGGCCTCCCAGCCGACCTGGACGCCGTTGTACTCCAATCTGTCCGGCACGGACGCGAACTCCGTGGTGAACCAGCTCAACAGCGACGGCGTGCAGTACAAGCTCGCCGACGGTGGCCAGACGGTGCTGGTGCCCCAGTCCAAGGTCTACGCGCTGCGCGTGCAGCTGTCCGGCAAGGGCCTGCCCGCCGGGAACAGCCAGGGCGGGTACGCGTTGCTCGACAAGCAGGGCATAACCTC
>CAZOWW010000029.1:0-43659 GCA_964583765.1 uncultured Kineosporiaceae bacterium | reverse complement strand
CCTGCCCTCCGTCAATGACGAGTTGGTCCAGCAGCTCATGGCCGGGCTCCGCTCCCAGAAGGCCATGAGCGACATCCGGGGCGAGCAGAGCGAGGTCGACGGGACCGCGGCGGTCAGGCTGACCGCGGTGGAGAAGCTCAACCCGTCCGCGACCTCGGAGGCGCCCGTCTACTGCACGGTGTACGTCTTCCCCGGGTCGAAGGGCGGCATGTTCTGGCTCTACTACTACACCCGGGTGTCGGGGGATCCGTCCGGCGATCTGGCGGCGATCATCCCGACGGTTCGGCGCTGACCGCACCACGGCAGGGCGGGCCTCGCGCCCGACAGCCCCGCCCGCGTGTCTGAGGTTGACCGCCGCACGCCTGCGCCCTGCGGATCTCGCGGGCGCAGGCGTGCGCGGCTCCGACCGTGCTCAGCCGCCGGTGCCGTGACTGCCGAGTTATCCCGAGCAGTTCTTGGCCACGGACGCCGCGGCCGCGGATGCGCCCAGCGTCGAGGCCGTGCGCCAGTCCGCGCAGGCCGCCGTCCGATCGCCCTCACGCATGCGGACGACACCCCGGTTGAAGTAGGCGTCGCCGTAGCCGGGATCCAGGACGATCGCCTTCTGGAAGTCCTCACCGGCCGCCTGCACCATGCCCTGCTCGAACTCGGCGCTGCCGCGGTTGTTGTAGGCGTCGGCGTAGTCGGGCTTGAGCCGCAGGGCCGCCGTGTAGTCCGTGATCGCGTCGGCGTAGTGGCCCTGGTCGAACCGGGCGATGCCGCGGTTGTAGAGGGCGTCCACGGCGTAGGCGTTCATGCCGATGGCGGTCGAGAGATCCTGCTCGGCGGCCGCCGGGTCGCCCAGGGTCAGTTCCGCCTTCCCCCGGTCGGTGTACGCGGCCACCAGCCCGGAGGAGTGGGACAGGGCCAGGTCGTACTGGGCGATCGCGCCCTTGGCGTCGCCGGCGTCGGCGCGCAGCACGCCCAGGTAGTAGTAGCCGAGGCTGAAGCTGGGGTCGAGCGTGACGGCCTTGGTGAAGTCGCGCTGGGCCGCGGTGAGATCGCCGTGCTGGTACTCCGCGATACCGCGGCTGTTGTAGAGGAACGGGATCCCGGGCTCGTGGCTGATCGCGTCGTTCGTGATGCTGAGCGTGTCGTGCCACTGGCCCACCCGCACGGCGGCGGTCACCGCGAGCGAGACCACCGCGAGCACCGCGCCCGCGGCGAGAACAGTGGCCCCCAGCACCTGTCTGCGCGACCTGGCCCACTGCCAGGCCTGCTCGGCGAGGTGACCGACGACGTACAGCAGCCCGAGATAGGGCAGGTAGGCGTACCGGTCGGCGCGGAAGTTGTCCACGAGCAGGACGCTCTGGCTCAGCACGATGGTCACGGCGAAGAAACCGAACCCGAGCACCAGGACCCGGCCGGGCACGCCGATCCGGTGCAGTGCCCAGATCACCGGGATCAGCACGAGACCGCTCGGGTAGAGCCACCACGGCAGGTGGCCGTGCTCCGGGACCGGATAGGCGTAGGCGAAGGACAGCGGGTACGGCACCACGAGCTTGACCAGGTAGACGGTCATCGACGACAGCACGAGGAACACGCGGTCGAGGACGGAGTAGTGGTAGGTCGTGGTGGTGTCCACCCGGAAGTGCAGCCCGATGATCCCGATCACCAGGGAGATGACGAGATACGGCACCTTCTCGAGGAGCACCCGGGGACGTGGCCGGCGGCCCAACTGGTGGTCCCACAGGAGCAGCACGAGGGGGAGCACGACCGTGGGCGACTTCGAGAGGGCGGCGCACGCGAAGGCCACCACGGACAGGACCAACAACTCTCGGCGCCCGCTCCGCGCGTACCGGTCGTAGAGGACGAGCGCGCCCAGGAAGAAGAAGGTCGAGAGCAGGCTGCTGCGGGTGGCGATCCAGGCCACGCCGTCCACGTTCATGGGGTGCACCGCGAAGAGGAGCGTGACCGCGCGGGCGACGAACGGCGTGCGCGTCAGCCGCCGGAACGCCAGGTACACCAGGACGACGTTCGACAGGTGCAGCACCAGGTTCGTGGCGTGGTACACGCCCGGATGCAGTCCGCCGAGCCGGTAGTCCACCGCGTAGGACAGGGACACCAGCGGGGTGTACATGAACTCCAGCGGAGTGCCGAAGAAATGACGGATGTCGACCCAGGAGAGGCCCCGGATAGCGTAGTTGTCCAGGATGTTCTCGGGGTCGTCGAAGTCGATGAATCCGTTTCGCAGGGAGTTCAGATAGACCAGGAGGGTCAGCGCGAGGACGCCGGTCAGGAACACCGCGTCCTGGTGTCGCCGGAGGAAGGACTCCCTGGTCACGGCCCCGGACTGTAGCAGCAGGGAGCCGGATTCCCACCCGCCGTCGGAGTGGCGAGGGGCGGTTCCGACATCCACCCCGCCCGTCACGGAGCCGGACCGCTGACACCGTGCGTGGCTATCCCGGGAGCGCGGTGACGTTTGTGCGTGGCGAATCGCTGATGCGGTGGAGGGGTTTCTGCATTCTCGCCCCGGGCGGGGGGACGGGCGCCTAGGGTGGCGGGATGTCGCCTCGCCTACGGCTGTCGTCCCCGCTCGTCGTCCTCGTCCTGGGGACGGGGCTCCTCGCCGCCTGCGGGTCGAGCCCTCAGGGGGCACGGGATGGCGCGGGCATCACCGCGGCCACGGGCGACATCGCGTCGGGCGTGAGTCCCACGGTACCGGCTTCCCCCACGACGACCACCCGCTCCGTCCCCGCCTCGACCACCGTCGCCTCCTCGACGACGACCCGGACGACGACCGTGACCACCGCAGCGCACGCGGCGTTCCGGGCCGGCAACCCGGACGGCGGGGCCGCGATCCCGGACGCGGCCACCGCGGTGGACACCTCGCACCCCACCCGGGTGGTCGGCCACGGCACGGCCGCGAGCTGTACCTCGGCCGCTGTGGTGGCCGCCGTCGCGGCGGGCGGCATCATCTCCTTCTCCTGCGGTCCGAACCCCGTGACGATCACCATGACCCGCACCGCGAAGGTCCGTAACGCCCACGGTCCTGTGGTGGTGCTGGACGGCGGGGGCAAGGTCACCCTGAGCGGTGGCGGGAAGCACCGCATCCTGTACATGGACACCTGCGACCAGGCCCAGGGCTGGACCACCTCCCACTGCCAGGACCAGAGCTCACCGCGGCTGACGGTGCAGAACCTCACCTTCGCCGACGGCAACTCCACGGGGGAGACCATGGAGGGCGGGGGCGGGGGTGCGATCTTCGTGCGGGGTGGCCGGTTCAAGGTCGTGAACTCGGTGTTCCTGCGCAACCGGTGCGACAGCAGCGGGCCTGACCTGGGCGGGGCGGCGATCCGGGTGCTGGACCAGTACCAGGGTCTGCCCGTCTACGTCGTGAACAGCACCTTCGGGGGTGCCTCGGGACAGGGTGGCCGGTGCTCGAACGGCGGGGCGCTGAGCAGTATCGGGGTCTCGTGGGTGGTGTTGAACAGTCTCTTCAGCTACAACGCGGCGATCGGGCACGGCGCCAATCCCGCCCGGTCGGGGACGGCGGGCGGGGGCAGTGGTGGTGCCCTGTACACCGACGGCAACGACTTCACGGTGCGCTTCGCCGGCTGCCGGATCGAGCACAACAAGGCGACCGAGGGCGGGGGAGCCGTCTTCTTCGTGAGCAACGACCGCACCGGGCACCTCGCGTTCGCCTCCTCCGTGCTGCGCTCGAACCGCAGCGCGGGATTCGAGACCGCGGGGTATCCAGGTGTCTTCTTCCTGGGCGCCGGCCACCCGAGCGTGACCGCCACCCGGATGAGCTGAGGGGGTGTCCTCGACGGGGCGAGAGACCCCCGGGGTGGGGTTTTCGCGTCTCGTCGAGGGGGTGGGCGGCCCGGAAGGGGCGAGGGCGCGGCCCGAAGGTCACGAGTCGATTGAACGCCTCTGCGCGGGATGTCCGGGTGGAGTAGCGTGTCGGGATCTCAACCGATCGTGGCCAGGGATCAGACGGTGCGGTCCCGTCGTTCGTTGGGAGCGTGTCGCAGGTGGATGTGTCGCAAGGGAGTCGAAGCAGCGGACGGCAGACGGCCGGGTGGGTCGTCGAAGCAGGCTTCCGCACGCTTCCGGTGGCGTTCCGGGTCGTTCCCCCGGTCTGAGCCCCGTTCGCGCACCACACACACCGGCCCGGGCAGCGCTCCCGGTGTGCCCGGTCGGCGCGGGGAGGGTCATGACCCTCCGGTGCGGGAGTGGGAAGTGCGGCCAGACCCGAGGGTGACGGGACGGTGGTGACCATGACGACGGTACGGGACCGGGTGGTCGTCGTCGTCATGACCGGGCTCGACGCGTACCAGACCCCGTTGCTGGACGGCATGTGCCAGGTGCTGCACGCCCGGGGGTACTCCGTGGTCGCGCACATCAGCTGTGAGCGGGGTCCGGTCCTGGAGTCGTCGTTGACCTGTGCGATCCGCCACCTGCACCCGGCCGGCGTGATCACCACGAACTCGCTGTCGGACCAGCACGAGCTGGCGCTCAACGCGATGCTCCACGAGCTGGTCCTGCCGGCGGTGCGCATCGGACAGGACCTGCCCGGGGAGATCTGCGTCCGGGCCGACAACGGGCAGGGCATGACCGCCCTCATGCGGCACCTGCTGGACGATCGCGGAGCCCGCCGGCCGGTGCTGGTGCGCGGGCTGCGTCACCACCCGGACCACGTGCAGCGCGAGGCCATATTCCGGGCGGAGCTGGCCCGACGTGACCTGCCGATGGACGAGGACCTCGTCATCGACGGCGAGTCCGAACGGGACATCACCCACCGGCGCATGCGTGCCCTGCTCGCCCGCCGCCGGGACATGGACGCGGTGGTCACCACGGACGACTGGTGCGCGCTGGCCGCCATCGACGTGCTCAAGGAAGCCGGGTTGCGGGTGCCCGAGGACGTCGCGGTGACCGGCTTCGACAACTACCCGCTGTCCTCGCTGGTCTGGCCCGGCCTGACCACCGTCGACCAGAACCTGCAGGAGCAGGGCCGCACGGCCGCTGAACTGCTCCTGGAACGCCTGGCCGGGCACCCGGTCGCGGCGCAGTCCCTCACCCCGTGCACCGTGGTGGTGCGGGGGACGACCGCACCTCCCGGCGCATCGAGCCCGGGCGAGTCCATGACCGGGGAGATCGTGGCCCAGGCCGCCCAGGCACATCTGGCCTCCCAGGCGGCGGTGCTGCGCCTGAGCAGGGCCATGATCGATTCGAGGACCCTGGACGACCTCCGCGAGGCCCTGGTCTCGTGCCTCGAACCGCTCGGGCTCGTGCGGTGCTTCCTGGCGGTGTACGAGGGGGACCCGGTCCGGAACGCCGACGGCACCTGGCACCACACCAGCAGGCTCGTCCTGGACTACCGGCGGGGGACGGCGCATCCCGTGCCCGAGGACACCTACTCCTCCTGTGACCTCCTGCCCCCGCACCTCCGCGGGGAGCTCGCCCAGGGCTTCCTGGGCTTCCAGATGCTCGTGGTCGGTGACAATGTGCTCGGCCACCTGCTCGCGGACCACCCGTTCGGGCCGGTGCCCGTCGTGGAACCGCTACGCCTCGACCTGAGCCGGACCCTGCAGGCGGTGTTCAACACCCGCCGGCTCGAGGAGCACTCGGCCGAGCTCGAGGAGTTGGTGGCCCAGCGCACCAGCCAGCTGGAGGACGAGGTCCGCACCCGCCGCCACGCCGAGCTGGAGCTGACCCGGATCAACCTGGAACTCGAACGTTCCCTGGCCCGCGACGGACTGACGCGGATCGCCAACCGCACGGCACTGGAACGGCACCTCGAGAAGCAGTGGGCGATACACGTGGCGGACGGCGGTGAGCTGGCTCTGCTCATGGTCGACGTGGACGTCTTCAAGGCCTACAACGACCGCTACGGACACCTGCTCGGGGACGACGCGCTGCGGGCGGTCGCCTCGTGCCTGGAACGAGCCGCGACCCGGTCCGAGGATCTCGCCTGCCGGTTCGGCGGGGAGGAGTTCGTGGTCGTGCTGCCGCGGGCGGGAGTGCAGGCGGCCCTGACGGTGGCGCGCAGGTTCCGCGCCGCGCTGTCCGCCGAGGCGATCCCGCACGACGCCTCGCCGGTGGCGGACGTGGTGACGGCGAGCGTGGGCATCGCGGTGACCCACCCCTCCCCGGGAACCACCCCGGACATGCTCGTGGCCGCGGCGGACCGGGCCCTGTACCGGGCGAAGGAGCAGGGGCGGGATCGGATCGCCGTCGGGACGCTGGACGGCGGGCTCTCCCTGGTCACCGGGTGGCGGTTGCACGGCTGATCGGTGCTGTCGGCCGGTGTCGGAAGGCTCGACCGAGCCGTCGTCCGGCAGTGCTTCACCCGTTCGGCGGATCGCTGGAGATGTGGCCCCCGGCCGATCCAGACAGGGTGGGCGATCGCCCCGAGGACTTGGGAGGGGACGCCGGATGAGCGCGGAGAAGTTCCGACTGGTCACACGCAGCGATTTCGATGGGCTGATGTGCGCCGTCCTGCTTCGCTCGCTCGATCTCATCGACGAGATCACGTTCGTGCACCCCAAGGACGTCCAGGACGGTGCGGTCCCGGTGACCGCGCGGGACATCCTGACCAACCTGCCCTATGCGCCCGACGCGCATCTGGTCTTCGACCACCACCACAGCGAGAGCCTGCGCACCGGGGGACTGGCCGCCAACCATGTGATCCATCCGGAGGCGCCGTCCGCGGCCCGGGTCGTCTACAACCACTTCGGGGGAGCCGAGGCCTTCCCGCGCGTCTCGGACGAGGTCATGCACGCCGTCGACCAGGCCGACTCGGCGCAGTACTCCCTGGACGACATCCTGCGTCCCAGCGGCTGGACCCTGTTGAACTTCCTCATGGACAGTCGCACCGGGCTGGGCCGGTTCCGCAACTTCCGCATCTCGAACTACCAGCTGATGATGCAGCTCATCGACGAGGTGCTGCAGCAGGAGTCGGTCGAGGACATCCTGGCCACTCCCGACGTCCACGAGCGCGTCGAGCTCTTCCGGGAGCAGTCGCACCTGTTCACCGCCCAGTTGCGCCGGGTCTGCTCGGTGCGGGGCGACCTGGTGATCGTGGACCTGCGGGACGAGGAAGTGATCCACGCAGGCAACCGGTTCATGGTCTACGCCCTCTACCCGCAGTGCCGGATCTCGGCCCACGTCATCTGGGGCAAGCAGAAGCAGAACACCGTTCTTGCCGTGGGCAAGTCGATCCTGGACCGCAGCTCGCCCTTCGACATCGGTGCGCTGATGCTCGAGTACGGCGGCGGCGGCCACCAGAACGCGGGTACCTGCCAGGTGCCGCACGACCAGGCCGAACGCGTGATCCAGGAGATCGCGGACGCGGTGAACCGGGTCGCCTACGAGACGGTCGAGGTCGCTCCCGGATTGGGCTGAGTCCCTCTCCGTCCCGGGTGCCCCGCCCAGGCGGCGGCCGCGGCGAGGGCGAGGTCGGCGAGGATCAGCAGGAGCCGTGAGACGAGGGCGACCACCAGCGCGGCCGCCCGGGGCAGGCAGGGCGCCAGGCAGAGGACCATGACGGTCTCCCGCACCCCGGCCCCCGCGGGGGCGATCACCACGAGGAGCCCGACCGTCCAGGCCAGGGCGAACGCGCCCGTCCCGGCCAGGGCCAGGGCTGCTCCGTGTCCGCCCGCCGCCTGCGCCAGCACGGTCAGGTGCAGGCCGTAGCAACCCCAGGCGGCCAGGCTCCACCCGCAGGCGCGCAGCAGGCCACGACCGCTGAGCCGCTGCTCGGGCGCCGGCCGGCGCAGGAGCCGGAAGGCCAGTCCCACCAGCGGGTTCAGCACCCGCGGGTGCAGGCAGGCGGCGACCGCGGGCAGGACCGGTGCCACCCAGAGGTAGCGCGCCGCGTCCGCGGCGAGCGCCACCGGCAGGGTGGCGGCCGCGATCGCGATCCCCGTGGCCAGACTCACCGCCAGGGTGAGCAGCGCCGCCACCGCCGATCTGCGTGCGGGCACCCGCAGATCGCGGGCCAGCTCCACCTGTCCCAGCACCGACCACACCGAGCCGGGCACGTACTTGCCGAGCTGTCCGAGGAAGAACACGCGGGCGGCGGGGCGCAGGGGTAACGGGGATCCGGTGTCGGCGAGCAGCGAACGCCAGGCGAGCATCATCCCGAGATTCGCCGCGAGTGCCGCCGCCGTGGAGACCGCCAGGGGTCCTGGCCCCACTCCGGTGAGCGCGTGCCGCACCTGCGCCCACTGCGCCCACAGGGCGAATCCGGCCCCGGCCACGGCCGCGAACAGGAGCACCACCCGCAGCAGGGAGCGGAGCGGGACCGGCCTGAGCCTCACCCGAGGACCCTATCCGTCGGCGGACGGGCCCGGCGCCGTATGCCGGGCACAGCTACGGGCCGCGGGGCACTGCGCAGGGTCGGGGGGCACTGCGCAGGGTCGGTGCGCCCGTCTCCCGTGGGTACCGGCGTCCGGTCAGGACGCGGGGAGTTCGTCTGGTCCGAGGATGGTTCGACCAGGTCCCCGGGCCGATAGGCTGCGCGCGTGCCAGCCAGCCGCGTGCGCTGCCGGGGAGTGTCGTGAAGATCCTCGCCTTCGGCAGCTACGACGCGCGCTCGCATCCGCGGGTGGCGGTACTCCTGGAGGGACTGCGGGCCCACGGGGATCGGGTCGTCGAGGTCAATCGACCCTTGGGCCTGGACACCGCCACGCGGGTCGCGATCCTCGACCAGCCGTGGCGCCTGCCGGTGCTGGCGGCCCGCGTGCTGCGCACCTGGACCTGGCTCGCGGTGCATGGACGGCGGGCCTATCTACGGGAACGCCCCGACGCGGTGCTCGTCGGCTACCTGGGCCACTTCGACGTCCGGCTGGCCCGGCTGCTCTTCCGGCGGGCCGCGATCGTGCTGGACCAGCTGATCTTCGCGCGGGACACCGCGGCCGACCGGGGGCAGAGCCAGGCCTGGAAGGCATGGCTGCTCGGGAGACTCGATCGGGGCGCCGTCCGCGCGGCGGACCTCGTGGTGATCGACACGCCGGAGCACCGGTCGCTGCTCGCCTCGTTGTCCCGCTCGCCCGCCCAGCGCGCCGTGGTCGTGCGGGTGGGTGCCACCCGGGCCTGGTTCGAGGCCGGGGAAAGGGCCGTGGGCGGCTGGACCGGCCCCGGGGACCGTTCCGTGCGGGTGATCTTCTTCGGGCTCTTCACGCCGTTGCAGGGTGCCCCGGTGATCGGTGCCGCCCTGGGCCTGCTGGCCGACCTCCCGGAACTGTCCGTGACCATGGTCGGCAACGGTCAGGACCTGGCCCGGACCCGGGCCGAGGCGGCCGGCAATCCGCGCGTGACCTGGCTCGACTGGATCGGGGCGGAGGAACTGCCGCACCTCGTCGCCGAGCACGACATCTGCCTGGGCATCTTCGGCACCGGGGCCAAGGCGTTGCGGGTCGTGCCCAACAAGGTCTACCAGGGGGCCGCCTGCTGCTGCGCCGTCGTCACCTCGGACACGGCGCCTCAGCGTGCGGCCCTGGGCGAGGCCGCGGTCCTGGTCCCACCGGGCGACGCACGGGCCCTGGCGGAGGCGTTGCGTGCCCTCGTCGCCGAACCGGCGGAGCTGGCCAGGTTGCGGCGGGCCGCCCGGGCCCGGGCCGTGGCCGCGTTTGGCGCCGAGCAGGTCGTCGTCCCGTTGCGCACCGCGCTCGCGGCCGGAGCACCCCGGCCGCCGTCGCGGCCCCGCCGTCCGCATGCCCAGGACCCGGGCGGTGCGGCGACCCGGCCCGGGGACCCGCAGACGGGGAACACCGCGCCCCCTCAGGAGTGAACCGACCATGAGTGACGTCCACGCTCCGCCGCCGCTGGCCCCCCGTGCCTGGTTGCGGTGGGATCTGGTGCAACGGCAGGTGAGGGCCCTCGCCCCGGCCACGTGTCTGGAACTGGGGTGCGGCCAGGGTGCCGTGGGGACCCGGCTCGCCCGGATGTGCGACTACCTGGGCGTCGAGCCGGATCCGACCTCGTTCGCGGTGGCCGGTCCACGGATCACCGCCGCCGGGGGCCGGGTGCTCCGGGGGGACATCGACGCGGTGACGCCGGGGTCGTTCTTCGACCTGGTCTGCGCCTTCGAGGTGCTCGAACACCTGCCGGACGACGTGGGGGCCCTCGCGCGGTGGGGCCGTGCCGTGGCGCCCGGGGGACACCTGCTGCTCTCGGTGCCCGCGTGGCAGGACCGGTTCGGTCCGTGGGACGAGATGGTCGGTCACCTGCGCCGATACGCGCCGGACGAGCTCGCCGACCGGTTACGGGCCGCGGGCTTCGTGGAGCCGCAGGTCGTGGCCTACGGCTGGCCGCTCGCCTATCCGCTGGAGGCCGTGCGCAACCGGATCGCCGCGCGACGCCTCGCCGCGGGCCGGGGGGAGGGTTCGGCCGAGGAACGCACGGCCAGCAGCGCCCGCCAGGTCCAGCCGTCCCGGTCCGGGGTGATCTCGTGGCTGGGCACTCTCCCCTTCCGCCGCCTGCAGCGGTTGCGCCCGGGTACCGGGACCGGGCTGGTGGCCTGGGCACGCCGTCCCGTCGGCTCCTGACCGACCGGAGCGACCAGGGCCCGGGCTGGACCACTCGGGGGATGCTGGTCATCCAGCCCGGAGGAACGTCAAGGCCCACCTCACCGGGGCCGACAAAGGGTGGGTGAGCGACGCAGCCACCCAACCGGATGCCGAGGCCGCGGACGACGCCATGGCAATCGGCCTGGCCACGTCCGGGGAACCAGCCGCTGCCGACATGCCCGAGGGCGTGTCGGCCCACCGTCGGGGTGAGGGCATGATCGAAGCCGTGGTGCCGCCACGCCTGCCGGTGCTGGCGGGGGTCTGCGCTGCACTGACGGCCACCCTCACGGGCACCGGTGCGGCCGCCCTGCACGGGTCGGGACAACTGGTGACCACCACCGTGGCCGGACTCGCCGTGCTGGTCATGGCGATGATCGCGGTACTCACCCGGCGCGACGAACTCGGGCGCGGTGAGCGCGAGCAGGTGACCGCGGGCATGCTGGCGTTGCTGGCGGCGGTCGCCTGTCTGCACGTGGGACTCACCCACCGCACCTGGGCCACCGCCGGTGTCCTGCTGGTGATCGCCCTCGCCGGAGTCTGCCTGCCCAGTTCCGCCTGGTTCGGCAGCGTGCTCGCCGTCTGCTGGATCGGTTGGGCCATCGCCTTCGGCGTGGCGATGGGCGCCGACTGGCCGGGGCAGACGGACGGCACGAACGAGTGCGTTCAGCTCGGTACCGCCCTGCTCGCCGCCTCGGCGATCGCCTGGATGGTGCGGGCAGCCCTGGCCCGGACCAGTGCCGCCCTGGCCGAGGCGAAGGAGTACCTCGACGGGCAGAGCGTGCGGGATACGCTCACCGGATCGGCCAACCGGCGTGGACTGGAGATGCTCGCCGAACCGATGATCGAGAACGCCCGCCGTCAGGGCGAGGCCGTGCACTGCCTCTACATCGACATCGACGCCTTCAAGACGGTCAACGACGAGTTCGGGTTCGAGCGGGGCGACGACGTCCTGCTCGCCGTGGCACAGGCGCTGCGCGCGGCGACTCGGTCCACCGACGTCGTGGCACGCATGGGCGGGGACGAGTTCGTCGTGCTCGGCCCCGGCACCGGCAGTTCTCCGCTCGAGATGGAACGCCGGGTGCGCTCGCGGCTCATTCGCCAGTGCCCGGTGCCCGGCGAGATCTGGCCGGCCCGGATCAGCGTCGGCTCGGCCACCCTGGTGCCCTGGGACGAGGGAGATCTGGAGGCGCTCATCCGTCGCGCCGACCAGGACATGTACCTGCGGCGCTCGCTGCGCCGGCAGACCACCCTTCCCCGGCGCTCGTCGCCGATGCCGTCGAGCGGGATGTCCGAGACCCCCGAGCCCTGATGGGCTGCCCTCGAGCCTTGAGGGGGACTGCCGGGCCGGTTCGCCCCCGCTCCTGGGCGCCCGGGTTCGGTGCAAGGACCCGGTTGGCTCCGGTGTCACACTGCGCATTCGGCTACCCTGGGCACATGCGGAACTCGCTGCTCCTTACCGAGCCGCGCTGACGGTGACGCCTCACGGCGACTCAGCGCGGCGGCCCCTCCTGTGCGGGGGGCTTTGCCATGTCCAGGGTGAGCGACCCACACGTCGAGCAGCGACGAGGACGAGGACGAGATGACCCAGACCGAGGTGACCGTGCCGGCCCAGGACGTGGCTGACGCGCCGGGACAGAACGAACAGGGACAGAACGAGCAGGAGCGCTACGACCACGTGGCCGTCCAGGACCGGTGGCTGCCGGTCTGGGACGAGTTGGCGCCCTTCCGCAGCGGACGGCCGGACGACGAGCGGCCCCGCAAGTACGTGCTCGACATGTTCCCGTACCCCTCCGGTGACCTGCACATGGGGCACGCCGAGGCGTACGCGCTCGGTGACGTCGTCGCGCGGTACTGGGCGCAGCGCGGCTTCAACGTGCTGCACCCGATCGGCTGGGACGCCTTCGGCCTGCCCGCCGAGAACGCGGCGATCAAGCGTGGCCTGGACCCGCGGGGCTGGACCGAGGACAACATCGCCCAGCAGCGCGCGTCCATGCGGCGCTACGCCTGCTCCTTCGACTGGGACCGCACCCTGCAGACGTGCGACCCGGCGTACTACCGCTGGAACCAGTGGCTGTTCCTGCAGCTGCACGCCCGGGGTCTGGCCTACCGCAGGCCGAGCCAGGTGAACTGGTGTCCGCGGGACCAGACCGTCCTGGCCAACGAGCAGGTCGTGGGGGGCCTGTGCGAGCGCTGCGACACCCCGGTGACCAAGAAGAAGCTGACCCAGTGGTACTTCCGGATCACCGAGTACGCCGACCGGCTGCTGGACGACATGGAGCAGTTGCGGGGCCAGTGGCCGGACAAGGTGCTGTCCATGCAGCGCAACTGGATAGGCCGGTCCACCGGGGCCGACGTCCAGTTCGTGATCGAGGGACGGGACGAGCCGGTCACCATCTACACCACGCGACCGGACACCCTGTACGGGGCGACCTTCTTCGTCGTGGCCGCGGACTCCGACCTGGCCGCGGAGCTGGCCTCGTCGTCCAACGCGGACGTGCAGGTGCACTTCGCCCGTTACCTGGACATCGTGCGGGGCACCAGTGAGATCGACCGCCTGTCCGCGGACCGCGAGAAGACCGGTGTCTTCCTGCACCGGTACGCGATCAACCCGGTCAACGGCGAGCGCCTGCCGATCTACGCGGCGGACTACGTGCTGGCCGACTACGGCCACGGCGCGATCATGGCGGTGCCCGCGCACGACCAGCGTGACCTGGACTTCGCGCGCAGCTACGACCTGCCCGTGCGGGTGGTCGTGGACGTACGGGACGAGCACGGCGAGCGGTTGCCGGACCCGGCGGTCTCCGGGGTGGCCACCACCGGGGACGGCGAACTGATCCAGTCCGGCCCCCTGGACGGCCTGCGCAAGACCGAGGCCATCGACGAGATCGTCCGGTTGCTGGAGGGCAAGGGTCTGGGGAAGGCCACGGTCAACTACCGCCTGCGGGACTGGTTGATCTCCCGTCAGCGGTACTGGGGTACGCCGATCCCGATCATCCACTGCGCCAGCTGTGGTGAGGTCCCGGTGCCCGAGGACCAGCTGCCGGTGGAACTGCCGCCGAGCGACGGGCTGGACCTGTCGCCGAAGGGCACCTCGCCGTTGGGCGGCGCGGCCGACTGGGTCAACGTGGACTGCCCGTCCTGCGGCGCCCCCGCCACGCGGGACACCGACACCATGGACACCTTCGTCGACTCGTCCTGGTACTACCTGCGGTACGTGTCGAGCACGCGGGACGACGTCGCGTTCGACCCCGCGGAGGTGCGGAAGTGGCTGCCCGTCGACCAGTACGTCGGCGGCGTGACGCACGCGATCCTGCACCTGCTGTACGCGCGGTTCTTCACCAAGGTCCTGCACGACCTGGGTCTGGTGGACTTCACCGAGCCGTTCAGCCGCCTGCTCAACCAGGGCATGGTGATCATGAACGGATCGGCGATGAGCAAGTCCCGGGGCAACCTGGTGCGCCTGTCCGATCAGCTGGCCGAGCACGGCGTGGACGCCATCCGGCTGACCATGGCGTTCGCCGGGCCACCCGAGGACGACGTGGACTGGGCGGACGTCTCGCCCGCCGGCTCGGCCCGGTTCCTGGCCCGCGCCTGGCGGATCGCGCGCGATGTCACCTCCGTCCCGGGGGTCGACCCCACCACGGGGGACGCGGCCCTGCGGGCGCAGGTGCACCGCACGGTCCACGAGGTGGGCGAACTGCTGGAGTCGTTCCGGTTCAACGTGGCCGTCGCCCGGGTGATGGAGCTGGTCAACGTCACCCGCAAGGCCATCGACGGCGGCCCGGGCGGCGCCGACCCGGCGGTGCGTGACTCCGCCGAGGCGATCGCGGTGATGCTGTCCCTGTTCGCGCCCTACACGGCCGAGGACATGTGGTCCCGCCTGGGGCACCAGCCCTGCGTCGCGCTGGTCGGCTGGCCCGCAGTGGACCCCGCCCTGCTCGTCGAGGAGACCGTGACCTGCATCGTCCAGGTCGCAGGCAAGGTGCGCGATCGGCTCGAGGTGCCGCCCGGGATCGATGCGGCCGAGTTGGAGGCACTGGCGTTGGCCACGGACGGGGTTCGCCGGGCGCTGGGCGAGCGTTCGGTGCGGACCGTCGTGGTCCGCGCCCCGCGCCTGGTCAACGTGGTGCCTGCCTGACCGAGGCGACGCCGTGAGGGCCGGGATCGCCGTCGTCACGGACTCGACCGCCTACCTGCCGGACGCCGATCTGCGGCGGTACCCGATCTCCGTGGTACCGCTGCAGGTCGTCATCGGGGACCGGGCACTGACCGAGGGGGTCGAGGTGGGCACGGCCGAGGTGGCCCGTGCCCTGGCCGCCGGGGAACGCGTGACCACCTCGCGCCCCGCACCGGCCCTGTTCGCCCGGCGCTACCGGGAACTGGCCGAGGCCGGGGCCGCGGGCGTGGTCTCCGTGCACCTGTCCGGGGAACTGTCCGGAACCCTGGAAGCGGCGGTCCTGGGCGCCCGGGAGGTCGCCGACCTGATCCCGGTGCGGGTGGTGGACTCCCGCTCGCTGGCCCTGGGGCTCGGCTTCCCCGTGCTGGCCGCGGCCGGGGCCGCCCTTGCCGGCGGGGACCTGGACGTCGTGAGCGCGGAGGCGGTGCGGGTCGCGGCCGGGACCCGCGCCTGGTTCGCCGTGGACACCCTGGAGTACCTGCATCGCGGCGGACGGATCGGCACCGCGGCCGCCTGGGTCGGCACCGCGTTCGCGATCAAGCCGGTCCTCGGGGTCGAGGACGGCCGGTTGGTGCCGGTCGAGCGGGTGCGTACCGCGGGCCGGGCACTCGGGCGGCTGGTCGAACTGGCCGCGGGTTCGGCGGACGAGTGGGCGGCGAGCGAGGCGGCCGCGGGTTCGGCTCGGCAGGACGGGGTGGCGAGCGAGACGGACCTGGCTCGGGAGGTCGGGGCGATGGCCGGGGCAGCCGACCGGGGGCGCCCCTTCCTGGACGTCGGCGTGCACCACGTCGCCGCGCCGGACCGGGCCGAACGGTTGGCCGAGCGGCTGCGTGCGGCGGTGTCGGGGATCCGGATCCTCCGGGTGAGCGAGGTCGGTGCGGTGATCAGTGCGCACACCGGTCCCGGGCTGCTCGCTGTCGTCACCGCCCCGGTCCCGGTACGGGCCGTGCCTGCGGGGCTGGAGTTCCTGGCCTGACTGCGCCCGACGGCGTCCCCGGGTTGACCACGCCCCTTCGTTCTCCTCGGAAGTGTCGGCCCGGTGGTGCCCCTGAGGCTGTGACCCTTCGTCCACAGGGGACGCCTGCGCTGCCCCTGTCCACAGATCCGCCGGCGCGGCCCGTGGCGCCGCGACGCTGCCTAAGGTCCGGGACATGCCTGGATCCGATCCCGGTCGCCGCCCGTCACCCGGGTCCGGCCGTTCCCGCCGTTCCTGGTCAGTCGACGAGCGGCTGTCGGAGGTCCTCGGCGACCGCTCCTGGGCGGCAGGACCGAGTGGCCCGGGAGCGCCTGGCGGCCGGGGTGAGCCAGCGGACTGGTCGGCAGGGCCGCGGGGCCGGGGAGACCCGGAGGATCTGGAGGACTGGGCGCAACCCGGGGAACAGGTACCCGACGGGGAACGCGAGCGACTCGGAGTGCGGGGAGGACCACGGGAGCTGGAGGACGAAGCCGCCGTGGTATCCGGCTGGCGAGGGCCGGTGTCGGTGCGCACCGCCGTGGCCGTGGCCGTGCTCGTCGTCTCCCTCGGCGTGGCGATCCTCGCGCGCGTGGCCGGCTCCGCGGGCACGGTCACCACCGCTGTTCCGGGCGGTGACCGTGCCCTGGCGGGATCGCCGAGCGCTTCCGGGGCGGTCGAGGCCGCTGCGTCCGCGGCCTCGACCGCTGCCGCCGCGTCCGGAGTCGGTCCCACGGCCACCGCGAGCCCCGCGGGCCTGTCCACGGTCCCGGGCGGCCTGCTCGTGGTGGACGTCGTCGGTGAGGTACGTCACGCGGGCCTGGTCCGCCTTCCCGCGGGCAGCAGGATCGGGGATGCCGTGAGCGCCGCGGGTGGTGCCGGACCGCATGCGGACCTGGCGAGAGTGAATCTGGCGCGACCGCTCGCGGACGGCGAACAGGTGGTCGTGCCCAGGCTCGGCGATCCCGTGCCGGTGGCCGACGACGGCGACGCTTCCGGCGCTACTCCCTCGGCCATCACCACCGCCGCGGTGGTGGACCTGAACGCGGCATCGGTCACCGAACTGGATGCGCTCCCCGGGATCGGGCCCGTGCTGGCCGGGCGCATCATCGCCTGGCGGGCCGAGCACGGGCGGTTCTCGACGGTGGAGGAGCTCGGCGAGGTGTCCGGAATCGGGGACGCCCTCCTGTCCCGGCTGCGCCCCCTGGTCCGGGTCTGATGGACGTCCGGCTCGTCCCCGCTGCCTCGGCGTCCTGGGCAGGTACCTGGTGGGTCCTGGCGAGGCCGTCCTGGCAGGCCGGGACGGCCGCTGCGGTCGTGGCGGGTCTGGGCGCGGTGCTGTTGGTGATCGCCGCCTCTCGGGAGCGTCGCGCGGATCCCGCGCCGGTCCGGGCTCCCCGGTCGCCGAGACCGGGCACCTGGTGGGCGGCGGCGGCCGTGGCCCTGCTCGTGACGGCGCTGGCCCTGGCCGCGGCCTGGGCCGAGCTGGCGGGGCGGGAACGCGGCGGTCTGGCGCGCTGGTCGGCCCGGCACGCCGTCGTGCAGGTGAGCGGGACGGTCGTCTCTGATCCGCAGCGGCTTCGCGGCCGGTGGCCCGGCGCTCCACGATTCGGGTTCCGGCTCGACGCGGATCACCTGACGGTGCGGGGTCGCCGAGCGGCAACGGACGGGATCGTGCTGGTGATCGGGGGAGCCGCCTGGGCCACCGCCCCGGTCGGTGGGCGTGTCCTCGCCGTGGGCAGGCTCTCGCCCACCGCACCCGGCGACGAGGTACTGACCGTGCTGACCGCCGCCACGGGCCCGCGGTCGTTGCGGTCGCCGGGACCGCTGTGGCGTCTGGCCGGATCCGCACGGGCAGGGCTCCGGGCTGCGTCGGCAGGGTTGTCGTCGGATGCCGGCGCGCTGGTGCCTGCTCTGGTCGACGGCGACACCGGGGGGTTGGGGGAGCGGGCCCGCGACGAGCTGCGGGGCGCCGGGCTGAGTCACCTCACCGCGGTGAGCGGGGAGAACCTGGCGATCGTCACCGCGGCCGTGCTGGGCGGGTGTGCGCTGTTGGCACTGCCCCGGCCGGTCCGCACCGGGACGGCCGCCCTCTCCGTGGCCGCCTTCGTGGCCGTCGCCCGGCCCAGCCCGAGCGTGCTGCGGGCCGCCGCCTGCGCTGCCGTGGTGCTGCTGGGGCTGGGTCTGGCCCGCCGGTACAGCGCGGTGCCGGCGCTCTGCACCGCGGTGGTGGCACTGCTGGTGGCCGATCCCTGGCTTGCCCGGTCCGCCGGTTTCGCGCTGTCCACCCTGGCCACGGCCGGGCTGGTCGCGCTCGCTCCACCCTGGAGCAGTGCTCTGGCGCGGCGGATGCCCCGGAGGGTCGCGATCGCCCTGGCCGCCCCCGCCGCGGCGCAGCTCGCCTGCCTGCCGGTGCTGGTGATGATGGCGCCGGGGCTGAGCCTGGTCGCCGTGCCCGCCAACCTGCTCGCCGAGCCGGCCGTGGTCCCGGCGACCCTGCTGGGGGTCGCGGCGGCGGCGCTGGCGCCGGTGTGCCTACCGGCGGCCCGCGCCTGTGCCTGGACGGCATCGCTGGCCACCCGTTGGGTGCTCGTCGTCGCTCATGGCGCGGTACACCTGCCCGGGGGGACCGTGCCGTGGCCGCAGGGCGGGACCGGACTGCTCGCTCTGTCGGCCACAGCCGCCATGACGGTGGGGTGTCTGCTCCTGGGCCGGCGTCTGCCCAGGTTCTCCCGCGCGCACGGATTCTCCCTCGCACACGGGCTGGGCACGGTCGTCGTCGCGGGGGCAGGTCTGGCCCTCGGCTGGTACGGCTCGGCCGGCTCCCTGGCGGGTCCGGGGCGCGCGCCACCCACCGGTTGGCGGGTGGTCCAGTGCGCCGTGGGTCAGGGAGATGCCCTGGTCGTTCGGAGCGGCCCGGACCACGCCGTCGTCGTGGACACCGGGCCCGATCCCGCGCCGGTCGATTCCTGCCTGCGCAGGCTCGGCGTTCACGTGGTCGACCTGCTCGTCGTCTCCCACTTCCATGCCGATCACGCGGGGGGCGTGTCCGGCGTCCTCCACGGGCGCACCGTCCGGGAGATCCTGGTCAGCCCGCTGCCCCTGCCCGCCTCGATCGCCGCGAACGTGCAGGCACTGGCCACGCGGGCACATGTCCCGTGGTCGGTCGCGACCCCGGGGCGCAGCGCTGTCGTCGGTTCCGGAGGCTGGCAGGTGCGGTGGCTCGTCCTCACGGCTCGGGCACATCGCCCCGATACGACCGACCGGCGCGAGGCATCCGACGACGGCACCGACATCAACGACTCCAGCGTGGCGGTACTCCTGGACGGGACCGCGCCGCGGGGAGTTCCCGACCAGGGCAGGCGCCCGGACGGTGCTCGCCTCCGTGTCCTGGCGCTGGGCGATCTGGAACTCGCCGGACAGCAGGAGCTGCTGGACCACCTGCAAGAGACTCCGGAGGCGGGTCGCCCGGTCGACGTCGTCGAGGTCGCGCATCACGGCTCGTCGCGGCAGGTCCGGGCCCTGTACGCGCTGCTGCGCCCGCGGGTCGCGCTCATCGGGGTCGGTCTCGGCAACGACTACGGCCACCCGGCCACTGTCACCCTGCGCATGCTCAACTCGATCGGGGCGATGCCGCTGCGCACCGACCTCCAGGGCGATCTGATCGTCTCGGGTGCGGGTGCGGGTGCGGGTGCGGGTGCGGGTGCGGGTGCGGGTGCTGGTAGCGATCTGCGCGTGACCGTGCGGCGCGGGGCGGCCGGGCCATGACAGGCTTGTCCCGTGCCGTCGCCCGCCGCAGGTCGCACCACCTCCAGTCGCAGCAGGTCCACCTCCAGCGCCTCGGCCGGATCCGCTGCCCGGCCTCGCGCCGTCGACTCCACGGATCCGGTGCCATCCGGGTCGATCGTGTTGATCGGCGGGGCCGAGGAACTGCTCGCCGAGCGGGCCCTCGGCGCCGTGCTCGCCGTGGTGCGGTCGGTCGATCCCGAGGTCACGATCGAGCACCTGGACTCCGCCGGTTACGAGCGGGGCCAGTTGGCCGTGGCGGCCAGCCCGTCCCTGTTCGGCGGAGGCAACGTGGTGATCTGCGAGCACCTGGACCAGCTCAACGACGCTTTCGTCAAGGACCTGTCCGAGTACCTCGCGCGCCCGGACCAGGACCTGATCGTCGTCCTCCGGCATGCCGGAGGACAGCGCGGGAAGGGGCTCCTGGAGTCGATCCGCGGTGCCGGGGCCATCGAGGTCACGTGCACGCCGGTGACCAAGGACGACGAGAAGGTGGGCTTCGCGGTCGAGGAACTGCGTCGGGCGGGACGACGGGCCACCCCCGCGGCGGTCCATGCTCTCGTCGAGGCGGTGGGATCCGATCTGCGCGAACTGGCGGCGGCCTGCGCCCAACTGGCGGCGGACACCGGTGCGGCCAGCGACACCCAGGACGCCCGGATCGAGGTGGGGGATGTCGACCGGTACTTCGGCGGCCGGGTGGAGGTCACGGCGTTCAAGGTGGCCGACGCCGCCGTGGCGGGGCGCTCGGGGCCCGCTCTGGCTCTGTTGCGTCATGCCCTGGCCACCGGAGCCGATCCGGTCCCGCTGGTGGCCGCGCTCGCGGTGAAGGTGCGCACCCTGGCCAAGGTGTCCAGCGCGCCCCGCGGCCGGTCCGCCGACCTGGTGCGGGAGCTGGGGTTGGCTCCGTGGCAGATCGACCGCGCGCGCCGGGAACTGTCGGGTTGGACCGATGCCGGGTTGGCCGAGGCGATCCTCGCGCTGGCCGAAGCCGATGCCGCGGTCAAGGGCGGCGGTCGCGATCCCGTCTTCGCGGTCGAGAAGGCGGTACTCCGGGTGGCGGGGGCGCGCGGGCGCTGATCGGCGGACGGACCCGCAACTCGGTCAAAACACGACGGGTGTGGTGCCGGACCGAGGTCCGGCACCACACCCGTTCGTCGCTCCCGGTCACCCCGAGGGGTGACGCGGATGCCTCTGGATCAGGCGCTCAGAGAGGCGGCCTTCTTGGCCATGGCCGACTTGCGGTTGGCCGCCTGGTTCTTGTGGATCACGCCCTTGCTCACAGCCTTGTCGAGCTTCTTCGAGGCGAGCCGCAGGGCCCGATCCACGGACTCGGCGTCGCCGGCCGTAGTGGCCTCGCGGAACGCACGCACCATCGTCCGAAGCTCCGACTTCACTGCCTTGTTGCGCAGCCGGCGCTTCTCGTTGGTGACGTTGCGCTTGATCTGAGATTTGATATTCGCCACGTGTGTCTCTCTCGAATCAGAACAGGTCGGTTGAGGGCGTCGGCCCACCCGGGACCGCCGGCGGTGGGGGCGCCGGGTGGCGGGGGGACCAGGCGCGTGCACGACCTGGGCACGCACCAGGAATCGAGCTTACCAGGCAGAAGATGCCCTCCCTGCCGGACGCCGGACCATGCTCACGGATCACCGGGCCGTGGTCACCGGACGTGAGATCCGCGGGGCGGCGTGACGAGCGCGACCTCCGGCGGGACCTTTCGCCACGGAGTCGCCCCCGGACGGAAACGCCCACGTGACATGATCACACTAGCTTCGAGGTCATGGCGGATCTCTTCGACCAATACCGTCTGGGTGCGGCCTGGGACGAGATGCTGGCCGAGGTCGACACCCCACGGCACTCCTATCGTGCGGTGCACGCCACCCTGCGTCGGATCAGCGGTTCCGAGCTCGGGCAGCGGGCCGACGCACTTGCCCGTTCCTACCTCGACCAGGGAGTCACCTTCGACTTCGCCGGCGAGGAACGTCCCTTCCCCATCGACGTCGTCCCTCGGGTGATCTCCGCGGAGGAGTGGGCCGAGGTCGAGACCGGCGTGATCCAGCGTGTCCGCACGCTCGAGGCCTTCCTCGCCGACGTCTACGGCCCGGCGGAGGTGGTCCGGGCCGGTGTCGTGCCGCGCCGGGTGATCGTTTCGTCCACGGGCTTCCAGCGGGCCGTGAAGGGGATCGTCCCGGCGAACGGCGTGCGCATCCACGTCGCCGGCATCGACCTCATCCGTGACGAGCAGGGCCGCTTCCGTGTCCTGGAGGACAACGTCCGCGTGCCCTCGGGGGTCAGCTATGTCATGGCCAACCGGCGGGCCATGACCCAGGTGTTCCCGGAGTCCTTCGCCACCCACCGCATCCGCCCGGTGCACGAGTACCCGCGCAGGCTGCTGGCCGCCCTGCGCGCGGCCGCACCACCCGGGGTCCACGATCCCACCGTGGTCGTGCTCACCCCGGGCATCTTCAACAGCGCCTACTTCGAGCACTCGCTCCTCGCCCGCACGATGGGCGTCGAACTCGTCGAGGGACGCGACCTGATCTGCACCGGCGGCCGGGTACTCATGCGCACGACCGAGGGAGAACACCCGGTCGACGTCATCTACCGCAGGGTGGACGACGACTTCCTCGACCCGGTGGAGTTCCGGCCCGACTCCCTGCTGGGCTGCCCCGGTCTCCTGCAGGCTGCCCGGTCCGGGCAGGTGACCCTCGCCAATGCCGTGGGCAACGGCGTCGCCGACGACAAGCTCCTGTACAGCTACCTGCCCGAACTCGTGCGCTTCTACCTGGGCGAGGATCCGGTCCTGCAGAACGTGCGCACCTACCGGCTCGACGAGCCGGCCGACCTCGCCGAGGTGATCGACCGGCTCGACGAGCTGGTCTGCAAGCCGGTGGACGGCGCGGGCGGCAAGGGGCTGGTGATCGGTCCGCACGCACGACGGGCCGAGATCGATCAGTTGCGTACGCGGATCCTCGCCGAGCCGCGGGGCTGGATCGCCCAGCCCATGGTGATGCTGTCCACGGTGCCGACCCTGGTGGACGGTCACCTGCGCCCGCGGCACGTGGATCTGCGGCCCTTCGCCGTGAACGACGGCAACTCGGTCTGGGTGCTCCCCGGAGGATTGACCCGGGTGGCCCTGCCCGAGGGGCGGCTGGTGGTCAACAGCAGTCAGGGCGGGGGGTCCAAGGACACCTGGGTGCTCTCCGACGGCACCGCGGGCATCGACACCTCGCGACGCCGGGGCCCGGCCGGACTCCCCGTGCAGACCAAGCAGTTCCCGGGACCCGACCTCGGTCCGGACGAGAGCGGTCGCCGACAGCAACAGCAGCAACAGCAGCAGCAACAGCAGCAGGAACAGCAACAACAGCAACAACAGTCACCGCGACAACCGGAGCGACCCGCCTGCTCGCGACCGGGGCCGGTCCTCGGTGATCCCGAGGACGCGGGCACCCACGGCGCCGCGGTCTCCTGCGGCGGGGCCGACACCGGCCGGGAGCACTCCCGCAGGCGATCGCGGGGCGCCCCGCACGGCCGGGCGGACGGAACCGTGGATCCGCGGACCCCAGGGAGAACATCGTGCTGAGTCGCATCGCCGAGGCGCTCTTCTGGATCGGTCGCTACGTGGAGCGGGCCGACGACACCGCCCGCATCCTCGACGTCCACCTGCAGACCCTGCTGGAGGACTCGGGCCTGGAGGAGTCCGAGGCCTGCCGGGGGCTCCTGGCCGTGATGGGCGCCTGGCCACCGGACGGCGAGCTGGACCGGAACGTCGTCCTGGAACGGCTCGCCTACGACATGACCAACCCGAGCGCCATTGCCGGCGCCCTCAGCGCGGCCCGCGAGAACGCCCGGCGGGCCCGGGAGACGATCTCCACCCACTTCTGGGAGTACCTCAACACCACCTGGATCGCCATCCCTCAGGTCTGCCGCAGCAACACCGCCGCGCACGAGTTCTTCGCCTGGGTGCGGGAGCGGGCATTGCTGGTCGCCGGGATCGCCGACGCGACGATGAGCCGGGACGACGCCTGGCACTACCTCGTCCTCGGGCGCAGTCTGGAACGCGCGGACATGACCGCCCGGCTGGTGGCCACGAGCACGATCGCCGGGGTCGCGCCGTCCTGGACCACCCTGTTGCGGTCCTGCGGTGCGCACGAGAGCTACCTGCGCACCTACCGCGGCGTGGCCTCCGACGAGCGGGCCGCGGAGTTCCTCCTGCTCGACCGGCTGTTCCCGAGATCGGTGCTCGCCGCCCTCCGCCAGGCGGAGATCTGCCTGGGCGAGTTGACGCGGGTACCGGAACGAGCCGCGGTGAGGGATCGGGCCCTCCGCGCGTTGGGCCGGGCACGCACCGGCCTGGAGTACCGCTCCCTGCGGGAGGTGCTCGTGGATCTGCCCGAGGAGATGGAGCAGGTGCAGCGGGCCTGCTCGGCGGCCAGCGACGCAATCGCCCGGCGCTACTTCCCCGGTGTCACCACGGACTGGCTGGAGGGGGTCTCGTGACCCGCAGACTGCGGATCGTCCACCGCTCCGGACTCCGGTACCGCGCGCCGGTGGCAGCCTCCTACAACCGGGCCCGGATGACGCCGGTCACCACGTTGCGGCAGAACGTGCTGGACGCCACCGTGCGGATCGACCCCGTGACCTGGACCCACGCCTACCAGGACTACTGGGGCACCCGGGTGACCGGCTTCGAGGTACTCGTGCCGCACCAGGAGCTCACCGTGATCTCCCGCAGCACGGTGGAGGTGGGCCCCGGCCTGGACCTGGACGGGCTCGCGGGCTGGGACGATCTGCGCCGTGAGAGCGTGGTGGACGAGTTCACCGAGTACCTCACGCAGACCGTCCGCACGAACCCCGCGCCCGAGGTGGTCGGACTGGCCCGGGAGGCCGCGGCCGGCCTGGCGCCCGATGCGGCGGCCCGTGCGGTCTGCGAGGCGTTGCGGAATCGGATCGACTACCGGCCCGGGGTCACCGGCGTCTCCACCGGCGCGGGTGAGGTCTGGGCGGCCCGCCAGGGCGTCTGCCAGGACTTCGCGCATGTGACGCTCGGCGCACTGCGGGCCCTGGGTATCCCGGCGCGGTACGTCTCCGGCTACCTGCACCCGCTGGCGACCGCCGAGGTGGGCGAGGCCGTCGAGGGCCAGAGCCACGCCTGGATCGAATGGTGGGCCGGCGAATGGACCGGGTTCGACCCGACGAGCCTGACCGTGACCGGCCAGGACCACGTGGTCGTCGCCCGCGCCCGGGACTACGTGGACGTCTCGCCGCTGGAGGGTGTGTACGCCGGGACCTCGGGCTCGCAGCTGCTCGTCTCGGTCGAGGTCACCCGGATCACCTGATCGCGCGGGATGTGTCGCGTAGCCCCGGGGCAGTGCTGTGTACGGCGTGGCGTCCGGCGCATGGGAGCATGGACCGACCCGTCCCCCGACTGCCGAGGTAGCCCCGCGTGTCCCCGATGGCTCGTACGGCGCTCACGCCGTCCGCCACCCCTCCGGAGGCGATCCGCAACTTCTGCATCATCGCCCACATCGACCACGGTAAGTCCACGTTGGCCGACCGCATGTTGCAGATCACCGGAGTCGTCGACCCCCGTCTGATGCGCGACCAGTACCTGGACCGCATGGACATCGAGCGCGAGCGCGGCATCACGATCAAGTCCCAGGCCGTTCGGATGCCCTGGGAGTCCGACGGGGTCACCTACGCCCTGAACATGATCGATACCCCGGGGCACGTGGACTTCACCTACGAGGTCTCCCGGTCGCTGGCCGCGAGTGAGGGCGCGGTGCTCCTCGTGGACGCCGCCCAGGGCATCGAGGCGCAGACCCTGGCCAACCTGTACCTGGCCATGGAGAACGACCTCACGATCATCCCGGTGCTCAACAAGATCGACCTTCCGGCGGCCCAGCCGGACAAGTACGCCGAGGAACTGGCCCGGCTGATCGGCACGGAGCCGGAGCGGTGCCTGCGGGTGTCCGGCAAGTCCGGCGCCGGTGTCGAGGCGCTGCTCGGCGAGATCGTGCGCCAGATCCCGCCGCCGGTCGGCAACCCCGACGCCCCTGCCCGGGCGATGATCTTCGACTCGGTCTACGACACCTACCGTGGCGTGATCACCTACGTCCGGGTGATCGACGGGCACCTGTCCGGCCGCGAGCGGATCGCGATGATGTCCACCCGGGCCACGCACGAGCTACTGGAGATCGGCGTCATCTCCCCTGAGCCCACGCCGTCCTCGGGCCTGGGGGTCGGTGAGGTCGGGTACCTGATCACCGGCGTGAAGGACGTGCGCCAGTCGAAGGTCGGCGACACGGTGACGAACGCCCACAAGCCGGCCACCACGGCCCTGTCCGGTTACCGGGACCCCAAGCCGATGGTGTTCTCCGGGCTCTACCCGATCGACGGCTCGGACTACCCCGCGCTGCGGGAGGCCCTGGACAAGCTCAAGCTCAACGACGCGGCCCTGGTGTACGAGCCGGAGACCTCCGCGGCGCTCGGCTTCGGCTTCCGGTGCGGCTTCCTCGGCCTGCTGCACCTGGAGATCGTCCGCGAGCGTCTGGAACGCGAGTTCAACCTCGATCTCATCTCCACCGCCCCCAACGTCGTCTACGACGTGACCATGGAGGACGGCGAGGAACTGCGGGTGACCAACCCCTCGGAGTACCCCGGCGGCCGGGTGCTGGAGGTGCGCGAGCCGATCGTGCGTGCCACCGTCCTGGCTCCCAGCGAGTACATCGGGGCGATCATGGAGCTCTGCCAGCAGCGGCGGGGAACCCTGCGCGGCATGGACTACCTCTCGGAGGACCGCGTCGAGATGCGGTACACCCTGCCCCTGGCCGAGATCGTGTTCGACTTCTTCGACCAGCTCAAGTCCCGCACCCGCGGTTACGCGACCCTCGACTACGAGCCGGACGGCGAGCAGGCGGCCGATCTCGTGAAGGTGGACATCCTGCTGCAGGGCGAGACCGTGGACGCGTTCAGCGCGATCGTGCACAAGGACAAGGCCTACACGTACGGCGTGGCCATGGCCGGACGCCTCAAGGAGCTCATCCCGCGGCAGCAGTTCGAGGTGCCGATCCAGGCCGCGGTCGGCGCGCGGGTGATCGCCCGGGAGAACGTGCGGGCCCTGCGCAAGGACGTCCTGGCCAAGTGCTACGGCGGTGACATCACCCGCAAGCGCAAGCTCCTGGAGAAGCAGAAGGAGGGCAAGAAGCGGATGAAGCTCGTGGGGCGGGTCGAGGTGCCTCAGGAGGCGTTCATCGCGGCCCTGTCCAGCGAGGCACCGGATGGCGACAAGATCCGTAAGTAGGCCGCTCAGCAGTGCCACGAACCCTGCAGGCGGTGCCCGCGGTCGATGAAGGCCGGGGTGGCGAGCCTCGCGGGCAGCAGCCCGCGCGGGTCGCGCCCGCGAGGTCGTCGGGCCGCCGCCCGGGCACCCGGATGCGAGACTTGTCCCATGACCGGACCGAGCGCGCCGCGCGTGACGAGTGTGTGCATCGTCCACGAGTTGTTGCCCGACCCGGGCCAGGACCCGGACCGCACCGCGATCGACAAGCGTGAGGTGGCCGGGCCGATCCCGGTGGGTCCGCTGGGCCTGGCCCAGGACGTGCAGTGCGACCGGCGGAACCACGGCGGGGTGGACAAGGCCGTGTACGCCTATGCCGACGAGGACGCCGTTTGGTGGGCGGCCGAGCTGGGCCGCCCCGTGCCTCCGGGCCTGTTCGGCGAGAATCTGCGCACCACCGGGGTGGACGTGACCGGGGCCGAGATCGGCGAGCGCTGGCGCATCGGTACGGGGAGCGAGCCGCTCGAGGTCGAGGTGACGATGCCGCGCACCCCCTGCGTCACGTTCCAGCGGCACCTGGACGAGCCGCACTGGACGGCGCGGTTCACCGCCCACGGCGCGCCCGGTGCCTACCTGCGGGTCATCCGTGCCGGCACGGTGGTCGCCGGGGACCCGGTGGCGGTGGTGCACCGGCCCGGGCACGGGGTCCGCGTGGGGGACTGCTTCGGTCGGCCCGAGCCCGCGGCGATGCGGTGCCTGCTCGACGCCGCCGATTCGGGATCGATCGACCTGGCCGCGAGCATGCGTCGGGCCGCCGAGCGGGCGCTCGGCAAGGGCTGAACCCGGTGCCCTCGGCCCTGCCCGACGGGGAGCCGGCCCCGGCGGACGGCGCGCTGCCCCCGCAGGCCGCCCTCGGTGCTGCCGCCCGGGCGTTCGGCGTGTACCTGCACGTGCCCTTCTGCGCGAGCCGGTGCGGCTACTGCGACTTCACCACGTACACGGCGGCCGAGCTCGGTGGCGGCGCGGACCAGGAGGCCTACCCGGCGACCGCGGTGTCGGAGCTCGCCCTGGCCCGGCGGGTGCTGGACGCCGCGGGAGTACCCGCGCGCCCGGCGTCCACGGTGTTCTTCGGCGGCGGCACCCCCACTCTGCTGCCCGCGGCGGGCCTGGCCGCGATGCTGGACGGGGTCCGCGAGCAGTTCGGGCTCGTCGACGGGGCGGAGGTGACCGTCGAGGCCAACCCCGACTCGGTGACACCCGCCGGTCTGCGCGCGCTCGCCGGGGCCGGGTTCACCCGGGTCTCCTTCGGCATGCAGTCCGCGGTGCCGCAGGTGCTCGGATTCCTGGAACGCACCCACGACCCCGACCGGGTCCCCCGGGTGGTGGACGACGCGCGCGCGGCCGGGCTCGCGGTGAGCCTGGACCTGATCTACGGGACGCCGGGGGAGTCCCTGGCGGACTGGCGGGCCAGCCTCGACGCGGCGCTCGCCTGCGCCCCCGACCACCTGTCCGCGTACGCGCTGGTCGTCGAGCAGGGCACCCGGCTCGGCGCGCGGGCCGCCCGCGGGGAGATCCCGCCGGTGGACGACGACGCCCTGGCCGACCGGTACGAACTGGCCGACGAGGTGCTCGGCGCGGCCGGCCACGCCTGGTACGAGGTGAGCAACTGGGCACGCACCCCGGCCGACGCCTGCCGCCACAACCTGGGCTACTGGCACAACGACGACTGGTGGGGTGTCGGTCCGGGGGCGCACTCGCACGTGGGCGGGGTCCGCTGGTGGAACGTGCGCCATCCGCGGCCGTACGCGCGGGCGCTGGCGGAGGGCCGCAGCCCGGCCGCCGGTCGCGAGGTGCTCGACGCCGAGCAGCGGCGGGTCGAGGCCGTGCTCCTGGGGGTGCGCCTGTCGGAGGGCCTGCCCGTGGCGCAGCTCCCGTCCCCGGCCCGAGCGGCGGTCGCCGGTCTGGTCGCCGACGGTCTGGTGGACGGCGCGGCGGCGCTGCGGGGACGGGTGCGGCTGACCCTGTCCGGCCGGCTGCTCGCGGACGCGGTGGTGCGCGCGCTCACCTGATCGGCCGGGCGGGATGGGGCCTGACACAGGTGACCCGCTGCCGGTTCCCAGACGTTCACCGCACACTGGGGCGACGGACGAACCGGTGGCGGGGGTGAGGATGCCGGAAGAGGTGGTGCCTTCCTCGCGCCTGCGGACGGCGCTCGCCGCGGTGGGCCTCACGGCGCTGATCGTGGCCGTGGTGGTGGCGGGCGAGCCGGGCCCGCGTCCGCTCGCCGCGGTCACCGGGCGTGCGGCACCGATCGTCCGCAACGGCGCGGCGCGCACGCCCCCCATGGGCTGGAACACATGGAACAGCTTCGGCTGCGCCATCGACGAGAACCTCGTGCGGACGATGGCCGACGCGATCGTCTTGCGTGGGTTGCGTGACCTCGGCTACCGGTACGTGGTCGTCGACGACTGCTGGTTCGACCCTCACCGCGACTCCGCCGGCAATCTGCAGGCCGCTGCGGGTCGGTTTCCCCACGGCATGAGGGCGCTCGGTGCCTACCTCCATGCGCGGGGGCTGAAGTTCGGCCTCTACCAGGCGGCCGGCACGAAGACCTGCGCGCAGCGCTCGGGTGCCTACCCCGGCGCCACGGGCAGCGGTGGTCACGAGGCGCAGGATGCGCGGCAGTTCGCGGCCTGGGGGGTCGACTACCTCAAGTACGACTGGTGCTCGCCGTCAGGAGGGATCGACGACCAGGTGGCCGCCTTCGCCACCATGGGCCAGGCACTCGTCGCCACGGGCCGGCAGATCGTCTTCAGCATCAATCCGAACAGCTTCCACGCCCTCACCGGACCTGAGCGTTCCTGGGCTGACGTCGCGAACCTCTGGCGGACCACGGAGGACATCACGAACGCCTGGGACACGGGCGGGACCGGCCTCATGGGGGTCCGCAACATCGTGGACGCCAACGTCGGGCTGGCCGCTCACGCGGGACCGGGCGGGTTCAACGACCCCGACATGCTCGAGGTCGGGCGCGGCGGGCTGAGCGACGTCGAGATGCGCAGCCACTTCGCCCTGTGGGCGATGATGGCGGCCCCCCTGATGGCCGGGAACGACCTGCGCGTCGCGGACGCGGCGACCATGAGGATCTTGACCAACTCTCGACTCATCGCCGTCGACCAGGACGGGCGGGGGTTGCAGGCCGTCCCGGTCGACGGCGACTCCGGTGCGCGCGTGCTCGTGAAACGGCTGAGCGACGGGGACGTCGCCGTGGCCCTGTTCAACGAGGGGCAGACCGCCGGGATCATCTCGACCACGCTCTCGGCGGTCGGCCTGTCCGGCAGACGCGCGGTTCTGGAGGACGCCTGGACGGGTGTCGTCCGTGCCACCTCCGGTGCGATCTCCGCCTCCGTCCCGGCACACGGCACGGTCGTGTACCGGGTCAGGACCCGCAGCGCGGGCGGGAGCCCGGGCCGCGGGAGCTCTCCGAGGAGCACCGGCGCGATCGCGAACACGGCAGACGCCCGGTAGGCGGAGACCCCGCCAGGTACAGGAGAAAGTTCTCCACGGCACCGGCGGTGCCCCGGGCGACGTACCGTGGATGCTGTCGATCGCGCAGGGGGTCGATCGCCGTCAGGGAGGGTCCATGAGTACGCCGCCGGAGAACCCTGGTCCGCCCCCGGGCGGGGAGTGGAGTGAGCCGGGCCACGGCACCACCGACGGTGCCACCGACTCCGGTGCGGGTGGGTACCCGCCTGCGGGGTCGGTGCCGCCCGAGGACAGCCCGCACGGGCCCGGGCACTGGCCCGCGGGATCGCCGTCCGGGCACGGGGCCGGCGGGTACCCGCCGGCCGGGTCGTCGCCCCCCGAGGACGGCGGTCACGGGCAGGGCGGCTGGCCCGCGGCGGGCGATCCCGGCGCGAACGGTCCTGACGGCCACGGGTACGAGGCGTACGGGTACGGCGCACCACCGCCGGGATCGACCTGGACCGGAGGTGATCCCTCCGGTTCGTGGGGGTACCCGGGCACATCAGGGGGGTACCCAGGCGCGAGCTGGGGCGCGGGAAGCCTCGCACCGTCCGAGGAGCGGGGATGGGCGGTGTGCGCCCACCTGTCCGGGCTGGTCATCGGTTTCGTCGGGCCGTTGCTGATCTTCCTGCTCTGCAAGGACCGCAGCGCGTTCGTCCGGCGGCACGCGGCGCAGGCGCTCAACCTGCAGATCTTCCTGGCGGTCTACACCGTCGCCGCGATCATCGTGACCATCGGGACGATCGGATTCGGATTGCTCGTGGTGATCCCGCTCACCCTGTTGCTCGGGCTCGGGGTGCTCATCTCGGTGATCATGGGGGCGGCGGCGGCCTCGGCCGGTAGGGACTTCGTCTACCCGTTGACGCTGCAGGTGGTTCGCTGACCGGCGCCGTCCCCTGCCTGCCCCACTTCCGCCTCACCCGCCGATCCGCTCGTCCACCCGACCTCGACATCACCGGTCGCTACCGGAATCGAGCCTTCCAGAACTGGCCCGACACCACCGATGTGCGGTCGGGTCAGTCCCTGGCAATCAGCGGGCTCCTCACCGGCAATCAGCGGTCGGACTCGTCCCCGGTGACGAAGTCGATGAGCTCCTCGACCCGCCCCAACAGCGACGGTTCGAGGTCGGCGTAGTTGTGCACCGTCCCGAGGATGCGACGCCAGCCGGCCGCGACGTCGGCGATGCGCGCGTGCGGCCAGCCGAGGGCGGCGAGCACACCCTCTTTCCACGGCGTGCCGCGCGGTACGGACGGCCACTCGCGCAGGCCGAGTCGCTGCGGCCGGACCGCCTGCCAGATGTCGATGAACGGGTGGCCGACCACGAGCACATGCGGCTGCACCCGGGGCAGCAGGGCGACCGCGGCCGCCTCGTGCCACTCCTTGCTCCCCGCGACGAGGTGGTCCACGAGGATGCCGAGACGCCGTCCCGGTCCTGGCTGGAGTTCCTTCACCGCCTCGGCGAGGTCGTCGACGCCGTCCAGCATCTGGACGACCACGCCCTCCAGACGCAGGTCGTCGCCCCAGACCTTCTCCACGAGCTCGGCATCGTGCCGACCCTCGACGAGGATCCGGGACGAGCGGGCGACCCGTGCCCGCACTCCGGTCACCGCCACCGACCCGCTCGCGGTGCGGGTGACGCGCGGAGCGGCGGGCCCCGCCGGCGCGATGAGCCGAACCGGCTCGCCGTCCAGCCAGAATCCAGGTCCCAGCGGGAACGAGCGGACCTTGCCGCGCCGGTCCTCCAGGACCACCAGGTGGACGCCACCGCTCTTCTCGGTCCGGAGCACCGCCCCGCACCAGCCGGTCTCGACGTCCTCGACCACCAGCCCGGGTTCGGCCGGTACCTCGGGCAGGGCGCGGCGGGCCGGGACGGCCAGGATGTCGGACCCGTACCGGTCGCCGGGGCGGGCGGTGTGAGGGTTGGGCACCGTGCGACGGTACCCGGCGGCGGGGGAGTTGGCGTCGCGGCACGCCGGGGAGCCCGGTCCACCCGTCCATCAGGTCGCCCCGCGCAGCAGGTCCCACCGTCCGCCGGGCCGTTGTCCTGGACGGGCGACCGGCCGTGGATGAGGCCCGCGGCGGGGGCCGGAACCCCCGCCCGGTGGACCCGCGGACGCGGCGCGCCGATCGCGTGAGCGGGGAGGGCCTCCGGCGACGTAAACTGGCACTCATCTGTCGGGAGTGCCAAGGAGGACGTCGCCAGGGACCGGCCGCGTGACGTCGACCGCTGTCGGGGAGGATCGGACGCGGTCCCGACCGGGGCGGGTGGCGATCCCGCCGTCGCGGTGGACGTGGAGGTGATGGCTCGTGAACATGGACCGGCGGTTGGCCGTGCTGCGCGCCATCGTCGAGGACTATGTGCGCACCCGCGAGCCGGTGGGGTCCAAGGCACTCGCCGAGCGACATGCGTTGCGCGTGTCCCCGGCGACGATCCGCAACGACATGGCCGTCCTCGAGGAGGAGGGCTACATCACCCAGCCGCACACGAGTGCCGGTCGGGTACCCACCGACAAGGGGTACCGGCTGTTCGTGGACCGGCTCTCCTCGGTCAAGCCGCTGGCCCCCGCGGAGCGGACGGCGATCGAGGCGCTGCTGGCCGGTGCCGTGGACCTGGACGACGTCGTCGACCGGACGGTGCGCCTGCTGGCACAGCTCACGCATCAGGTCGCGGTGGTCCAGTACCCGTCGCTGACGCGGTCGACCGTGCGGCATGTGGAACTCGTCCCGTTGGGGAACGGTCGCATCCTCGTGGTGCTGATCATCAACACGGGTCGGGTGGAGCAGCGGGTCGTCGAGGCCGAGCGCGATCTCAGCGAGGAGTCGCTGGCGGACCTGCGGGCACGGCTCAACGCCGCGAGCGTGGGATTGCGCCTGTCCGAGGTGGGCCCGGCGGTGGCCGGGATCCCCGAGACGATGCCCGCGGAGCAGCGCCCGTCCGTGCAGGCAGTGATCGACGCACTCGACGGGGCGCTGACCGCCGACCGCGAGGAGCGCATCGTGCTCGCGGGCACGGCCAACCTGGCCCGGTCCGGGGCGGACTTCGTGCAGTCCATCGGCCCGATCCTCGAGGCGCTCGAGGAGCAGGTGGTGCTGCTCAAGTTGCTCACCGAGATGGCGGAGGACGCCTCGGGGGTTGGCGTGCTGATCGGTCACGAGACCGGCCAGGTCGGGCTGGCCGACGCGGCGGTGGTCGCCAGCGGCTACGGCTCGCGGGGCGAGGTCGTGGCGCGCCTCGGCGTGATGGGCCCGACCCGCATGGACTACCCGACGACGATGGCGGCGGTGCGCGCGGTGGCGCGCTACGTGTCGCGGATCCTGAATTCGTGAGGCGATCCGGTGCCGACCACTCCTGACCTCCTGTCGCGGTCGATCGTCCCTTCGCGGTCGATCGTCCCTTCGCGGTCGGTCGTCCCGTCGCGATCGCCGGCCGCGCACAGCCCCGGCGCCGCGCGGGGTCGTTTCGCTGTGGCGTCGCCCATGGTGGAGCATTCTGAACAGCCTGAAATCACCCAGCCCGCTGACCGTGGCGGACGGACTTTTCGACCCTACGGAGCTTCGTGAGCGACTATTACGAGGTCCTCGGGGTGTCGCGTGAGGCGACCCCGGAGGAGATCAAGAAGGCCTACCGCAAGCTTGCCCGCCAGCTGCACCCGGACGTGAACCCAGGGCCGGAGGCGGAGGAGCGTTTCAAGGAGGTCGGCCGTGCCTACGACGTGCTCTCCAACCCGGAGAAGCGTCAGGCGTACGACCTCGGCGGTGACCCCGCGGCCAGCGGCGGCGGTTTCGGTCCCGGTTTCGGCTTCAGCGACATCTTCGAGACGTTCTTCGGCGGCGGCGCGGCCTCCCGCGGTCCGGCGTCCCGGCAGCGACGTGGCCAGGACGCCCTCATCCGGATCGAGGTCGACCTCTCCGAGGCGGTCTTCGGCAGCCAGCGTGAGCTGCAGCTCGACACGGCGATCACCTGCCCGGCCTGCCACGGTTCCTGCTGCCAGGCCGGTACCCAGCCCAAGACGTGCAGCGTCTGCCGGGGGCAGGGGCAGGTGCAGCGGGTGGCGCGCTCGTTCCTCGGCCAGGTGATGACCACCCAGGCCTGCGCCGCCTGCCAGGGTTTCGGCTCGGTGATCCCCGACCCGTGCCTGGAGTGTTCCGGCGAGGGCCGGGTGCGCACGCGCCGCACGATCACGATCAAGGTTCCGGCCGGGGTGGACACCGGGACGCGTATCCAGCTCGCGGGCCAGGCGGAGATCGGGCCGGGGGGTGGCCCCGCCGGCGACCTCTACGTGGAGATCATCGAGCGACCGCACCCGATCTTCACGCGCCGGGGTGACGACCTGCACGCGACCCTGGAGATCCCGATGACCGCGGCCGCGCTCGGCACCACCGTCCGGCTGGAGACCCTCGACACGGTGCAGGACCTCGACGTGCGGCCGGGTACCCAGTCCGGGGAGGTGACCACCCTGCGGGGCTTCGGGGTGACCCACCTACGCGGTGTCGGCCGGGGTGATCTCATCGTGCACCTCGCGGTCCAGACGCCGACCAGGCTGGACGAGGCCCAGGAGGAGTTGCTGCGCCAACTTGCCTCGTTGCGGGGCGAGGAGGCGCCTGCCGGACGCATGGCACCGGCCCACCAGGGGGTGTTCTCCAAGCTGCGGGAACGGCTCGCCGGTCGATGACCCTGCCGCGGTTCCTGGTCGGGCCCGGGGCGTTGTCCGGCCAGGACGTCGGTGCGCGGGTGCTGCTGGACGGCGCCGAGGGCAGGCATGCGGTCACGGTGCGGCGCGTGAGCGTGGGGGAGAGGATCGAGCTCACCGATGGCGCGGGCACCGTCGCCCGCGGATCGGTGGCGGCGGTGGCTCGTGACCGGCTGGAGCTGGCCGTCGAGGCGTTGCACCGGGAGCCCGCGCCCACGTTGCGGTTCACCCTGGCCCAGGCCCTGGCCAAGGGCGGGCGGGACGAGCTCGCCGTCGAGTGCGCCACCGAGCTCGGGGTGGACGCCGTCGTGCCCTGGCAGGCGGCGCGCAGCGTGGTGGTCTGGTCCGCGGACCGCGCCGAGCGGGGGCGTGCCCGGTGGCTGGCCACGGTGGCCTCGGCCGCCAAGCAGTCGCGGCGGGCCTGGCTCCCGCAGGTGGAGCTCGCCCGGGACACGACCGCTCTGGTGTCCCGGATCGGCGAGGCCGCCCTGGCCCTGGTGCTGCACGAGGACGCGGAGCAGCCGTTGACCGGCGTGGCACTGCCCGGGACGGGGGAGGTGCTGCTCGTCGTGGGACCCGAGGGCGGCATCGACGACGCCGAGCTGGGCCGGCTGACGGCCGCCGGAGCGACCGCCGTCCGCCTGGGTTCCTCGGTGCTGCGCTCCTCGACCGCCGGTGCGGCGGCCCTGGCCGTGCTCTCGGCCCGCGTGGGCCGGTGGTGAGTGTGGCCGCTGGCGTGCGTCACCGCCCGGTGTTCTCGGCCCCCGTGGGCCGCTGGCGTGCGTCACCGCACGACGAACACCTTGGAGTCCGGTGTCGCACCCGGACCGGGCGTGTTGCCGGCCTCGATCGCGGGATCGGAGGTCCCACCGGTCCCGGTGCGCCACACCGTGACCTGGTAGGTGCCCGGCGTCAGGTCGGCGGTCACCGTGAAGGAGGGGCGGGGTTGTCCCGGTAGCGGGACGACGGTTCCCCCGGCGACGATCCTCGACCCCGTCGAGGTGGCACCGGCGGAGGACGTGTTCGTCGAGCCGCCGTCGGCACCGGTGGCTCGGGTGGTGTCGGAGGGGTCGAGCCGGGCGATCGTCCAGCGCAGGGGAGCCGAGCCGGCCGGTCCCACGCCCGAGACGGTCACCTGCCCGGCGGCGACCTCCTGGCCCTCCTGCGGGCTGATCACCCAGACCGGGGCCTGCGCCGACGTGTCACGGACCAGCGGACCGTCCAGGTGCAGCACCCCCCAGGCGAGGTAGCCTGACGCGCCGTCCACCAGCACCTGCACCTTCGCGCCGCTGCCGGTGAGGTCCTTGGCCGCCGCGGTCGCCGTGTACACGAGCTGCTGCACGGCAGCCTCGGCGAGGGACCGGGTCATGGCGGGGTGGCTGAACGCCGCCGGCGAGAGATCGACGGTTATCAGCCGGGGGACGACGGTGACCGTCACCGTGCCGGGTGCCCACAGGTTCGTGTAGTCGGGGTCGGCGGGGACGCCGTCCAGCATCAGCTCGATCGCGAGCTGGGTCGATGCCTCCCGTCCCTCGGGGATCGGGACGAACTCCCGGTAGAGCCACAGGGACGAGCTGCCGGCAGCGGCTGGGCTGCCCGTGGTGGTGCCCGTTGCGGTACCTGAGCTTTCGATGCCCCGGACCGCGGGCCCCCCGAGCCAGTAGATCGGCACCGTGGGCGTGGTGGTCCCGCTCGGCGTCGTGCGGGTGGTCGCCGAGGCAGAGGTGGCGCCGATCTCGTTCGTACCCGCGGTGTGCTGTGAGGGGGCCGGGCGCAGCGCGTTCAGGGCCACCCCCGCCGCGCCGCCGACGAGCAGCACCGCGGCCGCGGCCACCGCGGGCACCAGCCGGGCCAGCAGCCGGGAGTGACGTCCCCCCAGGATGTCCACGCGGTCCGTCAGCCCAGGCAGGTATCCGCGACTCCTCGTCCCGCCCGGCAGCCCGTCCATCGGGCGGGGGTGCTCCTCGGCGATGCGTGCGCGGATCCTGGCCAGCCCGTCTGCGCCGGGCTGGGTGCGCGCGGCCTCCCGGTGCAGGACGTCGCGCAGCAGCCCGGCGAGTTCCGGGTCCTCGGGTCCGGACAGCGGCGGCAGGGTCATCGCGCACCCTCCTCGGGGTCCGGAGTCGCTCGCAGCGCCTCCCGCAGGGCCGCGAGGCCTCGGTGCGCGTGGGTCTTGACCGCGCCGCGCGTCACGCCCAGGGCGTCGGCGATGTCGGCCTCTCCCAGGTCGGCGTAGTAGCGCAGCACGAGGACCTCCTGTTGACGTCGTGACAGACGACGCAGCGCGGTCAGAACCCGTGCGTCCTCCGTGGACCGCACCACCAGTTCCTCCGGGTCGGCGATCTGCAGGTCCACCGGAGCCCGGTGACGGATCACCACCTCCCGGTGCCGCAATGCCGAACGGGCTCCGTTCACCACGCTCCGGCGCAGATAGGCGTGGGCCAGCTGCGGGTCGTCGAGCCTGCGCCAGCGGGCGTGGAGCGCGACGAACGCCTCCTGCACGATCTCCTCGGAGACGGAGGCATCCCCGGTCAGCAGGGCGGCCAGGCGCACCAGGGACTGCCAGTGCGCGCTGTAGAGGGCAGTGACCGCTTCCTCGGCTTCCGCGGCCGTGCCACGGTCGGCGCGGGGACGGCCCAGACGGCTGCCGTCGTGCGGTGGGGTCGGCACCGCCACCTCCCGCGCCTGGGCCGGTTCCCGTTGGGTCACCTGGCCCGTGACCGACACGGTCAGGGCCAGGAAGCCACCATGCCCGAGCCGGACGGTCGCCGTCTGCATGTCCGGTACACGCGGGGTCCGTGTTCTCGGTTGACGTGCGGCGGGTGACGTACTCCCGGGGGGTGCGACGGGTCGGCATCTGCCGTGCCTCCGGGCGCGGTGCGGGCCGGGGCCGGGAACGGCCCGGCGATAGGCTCCGGAGCAGATGGCGCCCCGTCCGGGGCCCCGGCGACGGAGGTCCCGATGACCCAGGCGTGCATCTTCTGCCGGATCGTGGCCGGGGAGATCCCGGCGACCGTCGTGCACGAGGACGAACGGGTGCTCGCCTTCCGCGACCTCGATCCGGTGGCGCCCACGCACGTGCTGGTCATCCCCAAGGAGCACCAGCCCACCGTGGCCGACCTGGCCCGGACCGACCCGGCCACCCTGGCCGCGATCGTCGAGGTCGCCGCCCGGATCGCGGACGCCGAGACCGGCGGCAGCCACCGTCTGGTGTTCAACACCGGTGAGGCGGCCGGGCAGAGTGTCCTCCACGTGCACGGACACGTGATCGGCGGGCGCTCGCTGCAGTGGCCCCCCGGCTGAGAGACCTACGGAACCCGGCGCATCGGGCCCACGGCGACTACCATGGCCGCACCGGGTGCACTGACCGCACCGGGTGCCGAGACCGGAGGGTAGGTCGGCTGTCCCCGCCGATGACTGGACCAGACAACTCTCACCAGAACGGGCAGCCCATGGACGTGCCGCCCACCGTCGTTCCGGGCACGCCCGAGGACGCCACCACTGCGACCCATCGGATCGTCGTGCCTGCCGAGGTCTCGATGGTCCTGCTGCTCGGTCCCGGGGACGAGGTGCTGCGCTCGGTCGAGCGTTCCTTCCCCGAGGTCGACGTGCACGTGCGGGGCAACGAGATCTCGCTGACCGGTCCTCGGGGTGAGGTGGCGCTGCTGGACCGTCTCGTCGACGAACTGCTCCGGGTGATCGCCTCCGGTCAGCAACTCAGCCCGGACGCGGTGCGTCGTGCGGTGGGCATGCTGCGCCAGCAGACCGGGGAACGCCCGGCGGACGTGCTGACCCTGAACATCCTGTCGAACCGGGGGCGGACCATCCGCCCCAAGACGCTCAACCAGAAGCGCTACGTGGACGCGATCGACCGCTACACGATCGTGTTCGGCATCGGCCCTGCCGGCACCGGCAAGACCTACCTGGCCATGGCCAAGGCGGTCCAGGCGCTGCAGGCCAAGCAGGTCAGCCGGATCATTCTCACCCGGCCTGCCGTCGAGGCGGGGGAGCGGCTGGGCTTCCTGCCGGGCACGCTCAGCGAGAAGATCGACCCCTACCTGCGCCCGCTCTACGACGCGCTGCACGACATGATGGACCCGGAGTCGATCCCGCGGCTCATGGCGGCCGGCACGATCGAGGTCGCTCCGCTCGCGTACATGCGGGGGCGCACCCTCAACGACGCCTTCATCATCCTCGACGAGGCGCAGAACACCTCGCCCGAGCAGATGAAGATGTTCCTGACCCGTCTCGGGTTCGGGGCGAAGATGGTGGTCACCGGGGACGTCACGCAGGTGGACCTGCCCTCCGGGACGCAGTCCGGCCTGCGGGTGGTGCGGGAGATCCTCGAGGGGGTCGAGGACGTCCACTTCGCCCAGCTCAACAGCCACGACGTGGTCCGTCACCGACTGGTCAGCGACATCGTGGACGCGTACGGCCGGTGGGACGCCGCCCGTCAGGAGGTCGCAGCGAGGACGGCTCCCGGTTCGGCGGGCATGTCCGGACAGCGGCGCAACCGGCGCTGAGCAGGTGCCCCCGCCCGATCGGGGCAGGGGCACACCCGATCACCGTCCTGCGTCGTGCTCAGCGGGCCGGTCGTCACGGTCGCCCGGTCAGGTGAGAGTGATCGGTCGTGTCCGGTCCCGCGTCGAGTGGCGGCCGGTCGCTGTGGGCACCGTGGCGCGTGTGGTCAGATAGGAGCACGGTTCCCACCCTTCGGTCCGTTCCGGGCACTCCCGTCGTCGTGCCGCACGGACCCTGTCCCGGCAGAGGTCGAGCAGACGTGAGCATCGAGGTCAACAACGAAAGCGGCGTCGGCATCGACGAGCACGAGCTCGTCGCCCTGTCCCGGCACGTGCTGGACGCGCTCCGCGTGCATCCCGAGGCCGAGCTGTCCGTGGTGCTGGTGGATGAGGCGGCCATCTCGGAGTTGCACGTGCGCTGGATGGACGAGGAAGGACCCACGGACGTCCTGTCCTTCCCGATGGACGAGCTGCGGCCCGGCCAGGAGGACGAGGAGCCGGTGCCGGGGCTGCTCGGGGACGTGGTGGTCTGTCCCCAGGTCGCCGAACGCCAGGCCCGGGCGGCTGGGCACACCATGGAGGAGGAGGTGCTCCTCCTGACCACCCACGGCATCCTGCACCTGCTCGGCTACGACCACGCCGAGCCCGACGAGCAGCGGGAGATGTTCGACCTGCAACGCAAGCTGCTCCTGACCTACCTGTCCACACGGGACCACGGGTGAGGGTCCCCGTCCTGCAACTGGTGGTCCTGGCGTCCGTCCTCGTCCTCTGCGCGGGTCTGCTCAGCGCGGCCCAGGCGGCCCTCGACCGGCTCTCGCGCACCCGGGCGGGGGAGCTGCTGGCGGAGGGACGCAGGGGTGCGGCGCCCCTGTCCCGCATCGTGACCGAACCCGGGCCGACCCTGAGCGTCACGACGTTCCTGCGGGTCGTCGCGGAGTCCGGGGCGACGGTCTGCATCACGCTGGTCTGCCTGGACGAGATCGGCAACTGGTGGCAGGGCGGACTGGCCGCGGCCGGGATCATGGCCGCACTCGCGTTCGTGCTCGTGGGTGTCGGGCCGCGCACGATCGGGCGGCAGCACTCCGACCGGGTCGGCCTGATCGCCGCACCCGTCCTGCTGGCCCTGCACCGGGTGCTGGGGCCGCTGGCGCGGCTGCTCGTGGTGATCGGCAACGTGCTGACCCCGGGGCGGGGCTACCGGGACGGCCCGTTCGCCTCGGAGGCGGAGCTGCGTGAGCTGGTGGACATCGCCCAGGAGAGCAGGCTCATCGAGGACGAGGAACGGGAGATGATCCACTCGGTCTTCGAGCTGGGGGACACCTTCGTCCGCGAGGTCATGGTGCCGCGCACCGACCTGGTCTCGGTGGCCACCGGCACGAGCCTGTGGACCGCGATGTCGCTGTTCCTGCGCTCGGGCTTCTCCCGCGTACCGGTGATCGGGGACGGCGAGGACGACGTCCTGGGGATCCTCTACCTCAAGGACGTCGCACGTCGACTGCACAACCAGCCGGACGTGGCCCGAACCGAGACCGTGAACTCCCAGATGCGTCCGGCGCACTTCGTGCCGGACAGCAAGCCCGTGGACGATCTCCTGCGGGAGATGCAGCGGGACGCCGGGCACGTGGCGATCGTGGTCGACGAGTACGGCGGGACGGCCGGGTTGGTCACCCTCGAGGACATCGTCGAGGAGATCGTCGGGGACATCGCCGACGAGTACGACCAGGACCAGACCGAGGTGGAGGAGCTCGAGGACGGCGCCTTCCGGGTGCGCTCGCGCCTGCACGTGAACGACGTGGGGGCTCTCTTCGGCATGGAGCTGGAGGACGACGAGGTCGACTCGGTCGGCGGGTTGCTGACCAAGGCGCTCGGACGGGTGCCGATCACCGGGGCCAAGGCCGAGGTGTCCGGCCTGGAGATCACCGCGGACCGGTTCCTGGGGCGGCGCAACCAGCTGGCCACGGTCGTGGTCCGGAGTACGGCACCGGCACGCGGTCGGGGCGAACGCCACTCCGGTTCCCGGTACGGTGGCGATCGGCTCGTCGGCGATCGGCCCATCGGCGAGCCCGGGGACACCGGGGCGCCGCCGGCGCCTGCGGAGATGGAGTACGACGGGAAGGACGTCCGGTGACGGAATTCCGTTCGGGGTTCGCCTGCCTCGCCGGACGGCCCAATGTGGGCAAGTCCACCCTGACGAACGCGCTCGTCGGGGACAAGGTCGCCATCACGTCGAGCCGACCGCAGACCACCCGGCACCGGATCCGCGGCATCGTGCACCGGGAGGACGCGCAACTGGTGCTCGTGGACACTCCCGGCCTGCACCGTCCGCGCACGCTGCTCGGCGAGCGCCTCAACGACCTCGTGCGCGAGACGTTCCTCGACGTGGACGTGATCGGGCTCTGCCTGCCGGCCGACGAGCGGATCGGCCCGGGGGACCGGTTCATCGCCGCGGAACTCACGGAACTGCGGGCCGGAGGTCGGCGCCGGCCGGTCGTGGTGATCGTGACCAAGGCCGATCTGGTGCCCCGCGCTCGTCTGGCCGAGCAGCTGGTCGCCGCGAGCGAACTTCTGGACGCCGATGACGTGATCCCGGTCAGCGCCGTGGACGGGTTCCAGGTGGCCGAGCTGGCGGACGTCTTCGTCGGGCACCTGCCCCCGGGCCCGCCGCTGTACCCCGCGGGGGAGATCACCGACGAGCCGGTGGACGTGCTGGTCGCCGAGCTGGTGCGGGAGGCCGCGCTGGAGGGGGTCCGCGACGAGCTGCCGCACAGTCTCGCGGTGGTGGTCGAGGAGATCGCGCCCCGGGAGGGGCGTTCCGCCGCCGACCCGCTGACGGACGTGCGGGTCAGCGTGTTCGTGGAGCGGGACAGCCAGAAGGCCATCGTGATCGGGCGTGGCGGGGAGCGGCTGCGCGATGTGGGCACCCGGTCCCGCGTCGCGATCGCCGAGGTGCTCGGCACGAGGGTGCACCTGGACCTGCGCGTCAAGGTGGCCAAGGACTGGCAGCGCGACCCGAAGCAGCTGCGCCGGCTCGGTTTCTGACCGCGCGTCTGGGTTTCCGGGAGCACCGGGTTTCCGGGATCGTCGGGTTCCCGGCGCACCGGTACTCAGGGCGGTCCGGTACTCAGGGCGACCCGTGTCGGTGGTCCTCCGCCGTCCGGCGCGGTCCCGGCCCCGGTCAGCTCTCGGTGACCGGTGTGGGTGTCCGTGGAGTCGCTGCCCGGGCGCGGGGGTGTACGGTAGCGCTATGCGCGTGGTCGAGCTCCTGCTTGGCAGCCGCGGCGAGGGCCTCTAGGCCGGTCCTCTCGCCGCGGAGGGTGGTTGTGCGCCGGCCGACTTCTGACCGCCACCCAGCTCACACGAGGCGATGATGGACAACACGCAGCGACCCTCCGGCATGCCGGTCCACAAGTACCGGCCGTTCTCGGAGCAGATCCCGATCCACCTGCCCGATCGCACCTGGCCGGAGCGCCGGATCACCGCGGCACCGCGCTGGTGTGCCGTGGACCTGCGGGACGGCAACCAGGCCCTGATCGACCCGATGAACTCCGAGCGCAAGCGCCGCCTGTTCGACCTGCTGGTCGGCCTGGGCTACAAGGAGATCGAGGTCGGATTCCCCTCGGCCAGCCAGACCGACTTCGACTTCGTCCGTTCCCTGATCGAGGACGGCGCGATCCCGGACGACGTGACCATCCAGGTGCTGACCCAGGCCCGGGAACACCTGATCCTGCGCACCTACGAGGCGATCCGCGGGGCGAAGCGGGCCGTGGTGCACCTGTACAACTCGACGTCCACGCTGCAGCGCCGGGTGGTCTTCCACTCGGACATGGACGGCATCGTGGCGCTGGCGCTGGACGGCGCCCGGCTGTGCGTGAAGCTGGCGGACACGATCCCGGACACGACGATCTTCTTCGAGTACTCGCCGGAGTCGTTCACGGGCACCGAGCTGGAGTTCGCCGCGCGGATCAGCAACGAGGTGCTGGAGGTCTTCGAGCCGTCACCGGACCGCAAGGCGATCATCAACCTGCCGGCGACCGTCGAGATGGCCACGCCCAACGTGTACGCCGACTCGATCGAGTGGATGCACCGCAATCTGGCCCACCGCGAGAACGTGATCCTGTCGCTGCACCCGCACAACGACCGCGGCACCGCGGTGGCGGCCGCCGAGCTGGGCTACCT
>CAZOWW010000028.1:0-43827 GCA_964583765.1 uncultured Kineosporiaceae bacterium | reverse complement strand
TCGCGTGGGCCTCCGCGGTGGCCGCGCTCCTGCTGGGGATGGTCGGGCAGGTCGCCTATCACCTCATGGCGGCCAACCACGTGACGGCCGCGCCCTGGCCAATCGTCGCGGGTGTTTCGTGCCTGCCCGTCCTGGTGCTCGGGGTGGCGTCGGTGCTGTGGCACCTGGCCGGCCAACACCCCGCCCTCGACACCCCGGCGGTGGTCCAGGACGACACCACCGGCCGCGTGCCGGAGGGGGTGGGGGCCGCCCGGTCGGGAGCAACGGCCGTGGCCCCCGGACGGACGGCCCCCACCGACGCTACCCCCGCAGTCACTCCGGGCAGGGCCCGCGGTCCGCGCGCGGTGCGGGCCGAGACCGTGGCCAAGGTCGCCCGGCTGCGGGCCTCTCACCCGGACTGGACCTACGCCCAGATCGCGCAGCGGGCCGAGGTCAGCGAGAAGACCGTCTCCCGGGCCCTGAAGGACCCGGCCCCTGCGGCCCGCACGACCAGGCCGAGGGCCCGTGCCCTCGGGGCCGCCTCGAGCACGACACCCGACAGCCCGGCCCCGATCACCGAGGCACCCGGCGCCCCGGGTGCCATCCGCGCGGCGTGAACCACGTCCTGCGCCTTCGTCCCTATCCGCATCTCGCCCGGCAGTCAGCCGGGGCGCGGCCCTCGCCTGCCAGCACTGTCCGCGCCCCGGTCCCTCGTCCCATCAGCACAGAACAGGGAGCACCCATCATGGCCACGGCATCCATGCCGCCCTCGCGCGACCGGCGCGAACACATCCCCGACCCCCACACCGACCCGGACATCGGATCGGACACGTCCCCGGACACCGGGGGCGCCGAGGTCCTGGACCTACGCACCGCCCGCGTACGCAGGACCCCGGACATCCGACCGGACAGCGCACCGGACACCGGGCCGGACAGCGAACCGGACACCCAGACAGACACCCCACCGGACAGCGAACCGGACACGGGAACGGACGCTCGGGCGGACCGCGGGTCGGCCTCGCACTTCGAAGTGGACCTGGACACCGAGGGGGACCCGGACGGGGCCCCGCGCAAGCCCGTGCCGGTCCTTGCCGGTCCGGGCCCGGTGATCGGGCCGGTCGAGCACGGTCGCCGCCCGGTCATCGCCTCGGAGTGGGCCGGCTGGGCGAACATCAAAGCCACCCTGCGGCATCACACCGAACTCGCCGGGTATCGGGTGGCGTTCCACACGCTGCGGTCCCCGAAGTACACCCTGCTCGCCTCGTTCTGGGCCGTGGTCGGGGTGTTCCGGCTGATCGGCCATCAACTGCGCTGGTGGTGGGTCATCGAGTCCCACGGGCTGCGCCAGCACGCGGCGAACACCAACGACCCGGCCGCGTGGCTCAAGCTGCACCGTGAGGCGAAGAACACCCGGACCTGGCGCGGCATCGTGCTCGGGGCGGAGGTCCTCACTCTGCTGGTCGGGGGTCCGTTGCTGGTCACGGCCGCGCCCTGGTGGGCCCTCGCACTGGCAACGGTGGGTGCCGTGGCGGGTCTGGCCCGGTTGGGCCGCCCAGTGGACCGCCGGATCATCACCCCCGCGGTGACCCGGCCCCGGTTGCGGCGGTTGAACCCGGACATCGTCCTGCGGGCCTACTACGCCGCCGGCCTGGGCAAGGCGGACAAGGCCGACCAGGAAGTCACGTTCGCCTCGCCGATGGCCCGCGACGGCGCCGGGTCCCGGGTGGTCATCGACCTTCCCTACGGGCGGGGGTTCGATGAGGTCCTGGCGAAGAAAGGTGCGATCGCCTCGGGCCTGGACGTCTCGATCAACCAGGTCTACCTCAAGGCGGTCAAGTCCTCCCATCGGCGCCACACGCTGTGGGTCGCCGACCAGGACCCGTTGGCCATCTCCGCCGGACGGTCCCCGTTGCTGGACCTGAAGGTCCGCGACATCTGGACGCGCATGCCGTTCGGCCTGGACGAGCGTGGCGCCAAGGTCGCGTTCCTGCTGCTGTGGAACACGTTCCTGATCGGGGCCCAGCCCCGTAAGGGCAAGACCTTCGCCGCTCGGCTCCTGGCCCTGTTCGCGGCCCTGGACCCCTGGGTGCGCCTGTATGTGGTGGACGGGAAGAACTCCCCGGACTGGCGCAAGTTCTCCTTGGTCGCCCACTCGATGGCGTTCGGCACGCACCCCGGGCGCGACGGCGACCCGGTCCCGCGGGTCCTGGACATCCTGCGGGAGGTCAAGGCCCACATCGTCAGGGTGAACGACGTCCTGTCGACCCTGCCGGTGAACCTGTGTCCCGAGGGCAAGCTCACCCGGTCCCTGGCCCGGGATCCGCGGTTCGGTGACCTGCGGGTGTGGATGCTGGTCATGGAGGAGTTCCAGGTCTACTACGAGCTGGACGACAAGGACGCCTCCGAGGAGATCGCCGAACTCCTGTCGTTCATCATCGCCGTGGGCCCCTCCGCCGGGGTGATCCTGGTCGACGCCTCGCAGAAGCCCTCCAGCATCGGCGCCGGCCAACAGGTGCAGAAGCTGTTCACCCGGTTCCGCGACAACCACCAGGTCCGGTTCGCGCTCAAGTGCGGCAACCGCACCGTCTCCGAGGCGATCCTCGGCGGGGACGCCTACGCCGAGGGCTACGACGCCTCCGCGCTGCCCGTGGGGGACGACGACGAGGACCCCACCTACAAGGGCATCGGCTACCTGTACGGGCTGACCAGCCGCACCCCCACGGTGCGGACCTACCTGGCCGACCACGAGGACGCCGAGAAGATCCTCACCGCCGCGCGCGCCCACCGCGAACACCTCGGCCTCCTGAGCGGCCTCGCCGCAGGGGAGAAGACCACCCGGCAAGTCAGGGACGTCCTGGCCGACGTCCGCTCCTTGGTCCACGCCGGGGAGACCGGCATCTCCTGGGAACGCCTCGCGAGTCGGCTCGCCGAGCAGATGAGCGAGCACTACGCGGACATCACCCCCGCCGCGATCTCCTCCCAACTCCGAGAGACCGGTATACCCAGCGTGAGCATCAAGGAAGACGGGAAGGTCCTGCGCGGGGCCCGAACCGCCGACCTGGACGCCGCCCTGGCCCGCCGCGCCACCCCCTGAGCGGTAGCGGGCCTCCCGCTACCGGTAGCGCGCGCGCTACCGGCCCCGCTACCCGGCTCGCTACCTGCTACCAGCGCCCCCTTGTGCCGGTAGCGGGTAGCGGCCAACCCCGCCAACACCCCGAAACCGCCCCCAGGAGCCCTTCCGTGCCCCACGTGGCCGCTACCGCTACCGCTACCCACCCCACCAACGCCCTGCCGATCACCGGCGGAGCCCTCCTCGTCCTGGCCCTGATCGTGATCACTCTGGGTTACGGCGTCCTGTGCTGGCTCCTGCCGTTCGCACGCTGCCGGCGCTGCCACGGCGCCGGCCAACGACGTGCCTGGATCGGCGTCGGACACCGTCACTGCCGTCGCTGCGACGGCACCGGCCACGCCCTGCGCCTCGGACGACGCCTCGCCCGCACCCTGCGCGAGACCCGCTCCGCCGCCATCACCGACCCCCGGTACGCACTCTCCTGCCCCCGTGTTGTCAGCGCGGCCACATGGCCCCAGACATCCGGGCACACCTCCTTATGGCCTCTGGAGGCCCCGCCATGCCCACGCGCCACCCCATACCCATCTCAACCCCCACTAACCGCCCTGCGGGCCCTGATGGTCCCGTGGAGCCCCCCACACCGCCGGTCCCCGGCCCGGAGCCCCTGCCGGGCGCGAACAGCCTCCTGGTCGCCCCGCTCGCCGAGTACGCGCTCCTGGGCGCCGCGATGACCTTCCCCAGCCACGCCGCCCAGATCCTGAACGGCACCGACGGGGGCGACTTCGCCGACACCCTGAACCGTCACGTGCACGCCGCGATCCTGGGCGTCCTGGCCCAGGTCCCGGGACTGCCCGAACCGGCCGTGGTCCTGGCCGGCCTGCACGCCGCCGGGGCCCAGGACCACAACCCCGGCACCTGGCCGATCCGCCTGGCGACCGCCCTGCACCACGCCTGCGTGCCCCAGTCCGCTCCCGCGGTACGCCGGGCCCTGATCCACGCCCGGATCCGCCGCCAGGCCGACACCCTGGCCCGCGCTCTGCACCAGGGCGCCACCCGCGCATCCCTGGCCGACCTGCACACCGTGCTCTCCGAGAGCACCCGGTCCCTGGGAGCCCAGCTCGCCCGCCTGGCCGACGAACCCGACGCGTACCTGGCCGCACCCCTGGGGGCGCACCGGCCGCTGTGGGAGGCAGCGTGAACCCCACCGGATTCCTGCTCGGGACCCACCAACCCGGGTGGCTTGCCCGGATGGACGTGCCGTTGTTCGTCTCGGACCGCCGGTTGCGCACCTACCGGCGCCTACCGGTCGCCCTCGGCGTGTGGGCCCTGGACTCTGGCGGGTTCACCGAGCTACAGACCTACGGGCGCTGGATGACCACCCCCGCCGAGTACGCCGCTCGCGTGCGCCGCTACGTCGCCCAGGTCGGACACCTGATGTGGGCGGCGCCGCAGGACTGGATGTGCGAACCGGCCGTCCTGGCCGGCGGACGTATCGGGCCCCTGCGGTTCGCTGGCACCGGCCTGTCGGTCGCCGAACACCAGGCCCGGACCGTGGCCAACCTCGTGCAGCTGCGCGAACTCGCACCCGACCTGCCGTGGATCCCCGTCGTGCAAGGCTGGACGCCCACCCAGTACACCGACTGCGTCCGGGCCTACGAGGTCGCCGGCATCGACCTGACCGCTGAGCCGCTGGTCGGGGTCGGGTCGGTGTGCCGACGACAGTCCACCACCGACGCCGAACACATCCTGTCCAGCTTGCACGCGGCCGGCGTGCACCGCCTGCACGGCTTCGGGTTCAAGACCACCGGCCTGGCGCGCTGCGCCCACCTGCTCGTCTCGGCGGACTCCCTGGCCTGGTCCTACGACGCCCGACACCGCCCACCCCTTCCCGGATGCACCCGGCACACCAACTGCGCCAACTGCCCCCGGGCCGCCCTGGCCTGGCGCACCCGCCTCCTGGCGTCCCTGCCCACCCACCACCAACCCGCCCTGTTCCCCCTGGGAGCTGCCGCATGAGCAAGGACGACACCACCCGTCGCGTCCAGCTGAGCACGACGGGCCGGACGTGCGCGTGGTGCACCGGCCCGATCCCGGACACCGCACGGGTGGACGCGGTGTGCTGTTCGACTCGATGCCGCCAGGCACGCCACCGGTTCACCCGCGCCGTCGGGAAAGGCGTCGCGGCAGGCCGCCCGCTACACCTGGCCTACGCGGACCCGCCCTACCCGGGCAAGGCCCACTACTACAAGGACCACCCCGACTACGCCGGGGAAGTCGACCACGCCGACCTGATCCGTCGGCTCTGCAGGTACGACGGCTGGGCCCTGTCCACCTCCGCCGCCGCACTCCCCGACGTGCTCGCGCTGTGTCCGCCGGGGGTGCGGGTCGCCGCCTGGCACCGGGGCGAACGCCCCACCCCCAGCACCTGGCCGCTTTCCGCCTGGGAACCGGTCATCTACACCGGCGGACGGCCCTGCGACCCGTCGCGTCCCGCCGGCGCCACGCGACGGGTCGACTCCCTGGTGCACGGCATCTCCCCGATGACCACCCTTCCCGGGCGCGTCATCGGGACCAAGCCCCCCGCGTTCGCCGCCTGGATGTTCGCCCTGCTCGGTGCCGGCCCCGGCGACATCCTCGACGACCTGTTCCCCGGATCCGGAGCCATCACCCGCGCCTGGACCACCTACACCACCGAGCCGTCGTCCCTGGCCATGCCCGACGCGTCGAACCCAGCTGGCCCCGACACCTTGCACGAGGCCACGCACGACACCTGCCCCCAACCCCAGGAACCCGCCGCGTGAACACCCCACCCGAAGACACCCACCCACCCGAACCCCTCACCGGAGGCGAACCCATCGACCCCACCACCGAGGACGCCGGCCTCTCGCACGAGCCCGAGGACGTGCTGACCCAGGCCGCCGCCGTGGTCAACGAAGCCGCCGCCACCGTCACCTGCAACTCCGACAAGCCCAAGACCCGCAAGGAGAGCGAGACCAACGAGGACGGCAAGGGACCCTCGCAGGCCTCACGCCTAGTCGCCCTGGCCGAGCAGTCCTACCGGATCGTGCAGGGCACCGACGGCAAGGCCTATGCCGTGGACCGCAACGGACCCGCCATCGCCCTACCCCTACGCGGACGCGACGGCCTGCGCCAACGCCTGGCCCGCACCTACTACGCCCACACCGGCGCCGCACCGTCGGGATCCGCCCTCGCGGACGCCCTCACGGTCATCGAAGGCATGGCCGCCGGACTCCCACCAGAGCCCATCGGCCTACGCGTCGCCTCATGGGGCGACGGGATCGTCCTGGACCTGGGAGACCCCACCGGACGGGCCGTGCTCATCCGGCCCGGAAGCTGGCACCTCCTGGACGCCTCACCGGTCCTGTTCCGGCGCACCACCCTGACCGGGCCCCTGTCGATCCCGGACACCACGGGCCCGCGCGGAGTCCAAGCTCTCGCGGGGCTGCGGAGGTTGTTCAACGTCGATGACGAGGGCTTCGCGCTGATCATCGCGTGGCTCATCGCGGGACTGTTCCCGCACATCCCGCACCCGATCCTTGCCCTGCTGGGAGAACAGGGCACCGCCAAGTCGACCCTGGCCACGTTCTGCGTGCGCCTGATCGACGACTCACCCGTGCCCCTGCGCACCCCACCCAAGGACATCCGGGCCTGGTCGGTGACCGCGTCCGCCGGCTGGACCGTGGCCCTGGACAACATCTCCACCATCGCCCCGTGGTTTTCCGACACCCTGTGCAAGGCCGTCACCGGAGACGGCATCGTCGACCGGGCCCTGTTCACTGACGACGACGTCACCGTCCTGTCCTTCCGGCGCGTCGTCGCGCTCACGAGCATCGACGCCGGAGCCCTGGCCGGCGACCTCGCCGAGCGCATGATCCCGGTCGAACTCGACCCCATCCCACCGCGTAACCGGCGCACCGACGCCGAGATCCAAGCCGCCTTCCACCACACCGCACCCACCGCCCTTGCCGGGCTCTTGGACCTGACCGCCGCCGTCCTGGAGGCCCTGCCCACGATCCGGCTCGACGAACTCCCGCGCATGGCCGACTTCGCCCGCATCATGGCCGCTCTGGACCAGGTCACCGGTTGGCACACCCTGGCCACCTACACCGTGCGGGCGAGTGAGACCAGTAAGGCCGTGGTCGACGCCGACCCCTTCGCCGCCGCAGTCCTGGACCTGGTCCGTGGTCAGGCCGTGGGCTGGACCGGCACCGCCGCCGAACTCCTGGAAACCCTGACCCCGGACCCCGTGCCGAGGGCCTGGCCCCGCACACCCCGGGCAGCCTCCGGGCACCTACGGCGCATCGCCCCCGCACTGCGTGTGGCCGGGGTGGAAGTCGGCACCGACCGCACCAAGGCCGCCCGGCTGATCGCCCTGCACCTCATCGGTGCGAGGCCAGTGGATTCCACCGTCACCACCGTCACCCCAGTCACCGACCGGCCCTGACCTGCGCAAATGCGAGATCAACAGGTGACTGGAGGGTGACTGAACGGCCCGCACCGCCGGGCCGTTCAGTCACCCGCTCTTACCCGCCCGGTGCTCCAGTCACCCTCCAGTCACCCTCCAGTCACCACCCACACCGCCCTGACCTGCACAAACGCGCCCGGGTGACGGTGGTGACGGTGGTGACGGTCAATTCCACGCGCTTCGGAGGACACCCCACCTTGCCCACCCGCCAGAACACCCCACGGCACCCCCACCTGGTCCAGCCCACCCCCACTACCGCCCCGGAGGACCACATCACCACCCCCACGACGCTCGCCCCGACTGACGAACTCCTGACCATCGAAGACGCCGCGACCCGCCTGCACATGAGCGCTCGCTACGTCCGTCGCCTGGTCGCCGAACGTCGTATTGCCTTCCACCGCTTCGGACGCTCTGTGCGCATCGACCCCGCCGATCTGGCCGCGCACATTCAAGCCGGCCGGGTCGAGCCCATCACCTACGACACCGTCTGGCGAGACCTCAGGAGGGCTGCCTAACAATGCCGAGGAAATTGGTTCGTCGATTCGGTTCCGTTCGGATGCTGCCCTCAGGGCGATTCCAGGTCCGCTACTGGGGACTCGATGGCATCCGCAAGGCCGCACAGGAGACCTTCGCCACGAGGACCGAAGCGGATCGGTACCTGACCCTGCTTGAGGCCCAGCTCATGCGCCGGGAGTGGGTCGATCCGTCCAAGGGCAAGGTGAAGGTGCGCGACTACTCCACTGAATGGATCAAGGAGCGTCCCAAGCTCCGGCCACGGACGGTGGCGCTCTACACCTGGATCCTGAACACCCACGTCATCCCCCATCTGGGAGAGGTCGAGCTCGGGAACCTCACGACACCCATGGTCCGTCGCTGGCGAGTCAAGCTCCTGGCGACCGGGGTGTCCGAGAACGGAGTGGCCAAGGCCTACCGGCTCTTGCGGGCCATTCTGAACACCGCTGTGAGGGAAGACGAGGTGATCCGGGTGAACCCCTGCCGGATCCCAGGGGCCGACCAGGAGCACCCCGCGGAACGACCCGTTCTCACTGTCCGGCAGGTCATGAGTCTGGCCGACAAGGTCCCCGAGAGGTTTCGAGCGCTCATCCTGCTGGCCACTTTCGCCTGCCTACGCTGGGGCGAAGTGACCGCCCTCCAACGGTGTGACCTCGACCTGGAGGCCGGAACGGTGCGTGTCCGGCACGCCTTCACCGAGCAGCGAGGCAAGGGGCTGGTCCTCGGGCCGCCCAAGTCCAGGGCGGGAGTGCGCACGGTCTCCATCCCGGGAACGGTCATCCCTGTCCTCCGGGCTCACGTCGATGCCCACGTGAAGGAATGGCCGGACTCGTTCGTGTTCACGACTGAGAACGGCAAGACCATCTGGCGAGGGAACTTCAACAAGATCGTCAGGTGGCGTCAGGTGGTCGGGGAGGTCGGAGTGCCTGGTCTGCACTTCCACGACCTCCGACACACGGGCAACACCCTGGCAGCCCAGACCGGGACCAGTCTGCGGGACCTCATGGCCCGCATGGGCCACGACAACCCTCGCGCCGCACTGATCTATCAGCACGCCACCTCGGGCGCCGACCGCGCGGTAGCCGCCGCTCTGGACGCCCTCCTGGAGGTTGAGGGCGCCCCTGAGCACGTGCGTGGGGAGCCGGAGAAGAGAGAGGGGGACGGGGACGACGGGGCCGCGGGGGCGCTTGTCCGGGTGGGCTGAGAGAGCGCTCTGGGCACGTTGTGGGCACGACGGGCAATTTTGACCGGGTTACGACGAAGGGCCGGGACAGAGGATTGCCCCTCTGACCTGGCCCTTTGTTGTTGGAGCGGGTGACGGGAATCGAACCCGCACTGTCAGCTTGGGAAGCTGATGTTCTACCATTGAACTACACCCGCACGGCGTTTCTGCCGAGCTTGCGACCACACTGTAGCAACTCCCGGCTTCTGGTGCGGTCCCCCGACCCGGGACGGACGCGGGTAGTTCGGCCATCCGCCACCCGATCCGTCCACGTGCACCGTACCCTGGCCGCGCCATTCGCCCGTACCAGCGGCTCAGGAGGTCCTTGTGGGTGGACAGACCCCGCCTCGGGACGACGTACCCGGCCCGACAACCACCGATCCCGGGGACGGTGCCACCACTGGTCGGTCCGGTGCAGCTGCCGGTCCGTGGTGGGGACGTGTACGGGCGAATCCGCTCCGGCGTCAGGACTCCGGTCTGACCGGCGAGGCCGTCCCTGCCGGAGCAGTGGCGCAGGCCTCCCATCAGGCTGCCGGGGCCGCCACACCTATGAGCCAGTCTTCGTCTCGCGCGCCGGAGCGCCCTGGCACTGATCGACACACCGTGGACATCGGCCGGGGCGTCGGTGCCGACGGGCGTGTTCCGGTGGACGACCACCCGCAGAGCTCCGCTGCCCTCCGTGCGGCCGAGGACCCTTCCCTGCCGGAGAGTGAGGACGGGAAGGACACCCTGTACCCGCAGGACGACCGGGATTCCGCCGCCGACATCTACCCGCAGGACGACGAGGACGAGCAGGACGACGAGGGTGCGTCGGCCTACGCCTCGGCCCGGGGATACCAGTACGACGAGGTCGCCTACCGCGAGTACGTCCGCGCCGAATTGGTGCGCCGGGGCCTTGCGAGCAAGCCGGCGTCGAGCTGGGGCTCGGCGCTGCGCGCCGGGATCTTGTTCCTGGGTCTCGCCGGGATCGCGGTCTCCGTGGGTCTCATGGCGATCAACATGGCCCGGAACGGTGCGGCAGACTCGTCCACGCCCAGCCAGATGTCCCTCTCCACCGGACACCTGCGCACTTCGACCCACGACCTGCCCGCAGCCGTGGCGCCGCGCATTCAGCTCGTGGTGACGCGGGTGGACTCCACCCAATGGGCCGTGCGGCTGGTGACCACCCGCTTCCGGTGGGGGCCGACGACCGAGGACGGCACCTACACCCAGGGCCAGGGCTATGCCGAGATCTGGGTCGGCTCGCATCTGTTGGGCCGAGCGCACGGAGCGGCCTACTTCGTGTCCGCGACCGCGGCCCGTGACGCCCATGGCAGCACGGTTCGGGTCGTCCTGCACGCGGATGACGGCGCCGTGTACACGGTGAACAACAGCCCCGTCACCGCTTCGGCACAGTTGCCGGCGGCTTGATCGGCCTCCTGCCCGCGATCCGGACGACCGCACGCGTTCTGAGCCACGTCGCCATGAGCGTTTCCTCGGCAGTCCTCGGCAGTACCGGGAAGAGCCTCACTGCCGCCGTGAGGACCGCTCCATGACCTGCCCCTCAACCGAGCTCACCCCGAGCTGGCATCAAACCCACCCAGGGGGCTGCATCGGGCCCACCCCGGGTCTGCGCCTGGCCTACCCGGGGTCTGCGCCCAACTCACCCTGGGTCCGCATCCGGCCCACCGGGGGTCTGCGCCGGGCCCACTTCGGGTCCGCATCCGGCCTACCCCGAGCCGGCGCCGGGCACAGGGCTGGACACGGCCGTTCGTGCGCCAGGTAGCGTGTCACCGTGTTGCTCTCCGACCAGGACATTCGTGCCGAGCTGGAGGCTCGTCGGGTCGTGCTCGACCCGTACGACCCCGAGATGATCCAGCCGTCGAGCGTCGACGTCCGCATCGACCGCTACTTCCGGCTCTTCGACAACCACAAGTACGCAGTGATCGATCCGGCCGAGGAACAGCCTGAGCTGACACATCTGGTCGAGGTGAACGACGGCGACGCCTTCGTGCTGCACCCCGGGGAGTTCGTGCTGGCCTCCACCCTCGAGGTGGTGACATTGCCCGCGGACGTCGCCGCCCGGCTCGAGGGCAAGTCCAGCCTGGGACGCCTGGGGCTGCTCACGCACTCGACGGCAGGGTTCATCGATCCGGGTTTCTGCGGGCACGTGACGCTGGAGCTCTCGAATGTCGCCACCCTGCCGATCAAGCTGTGGCCTGGTATGAAGATCGGTCAGCTCTGCTTCTTCCAGCTGTCCAGCCCCGCTGAGCACCCCTACGGTGCGACCTGTCACGGGTCGCGGTACCAGGGACAGCGCGGGCCCACGGCCAGCCGGTCGTACCTGTCCTTCCACCGCACGTCGGTCTGAGGCATCGATGGCTGCGCGCCGCGGATGGTTCCGCAGAGACGACGCCGATGCTCCCGGTGAGGAGGTCGAGCTCACCGCCCGGGAGCTCGCCGCCCACCACCTGTTGCTGGTGCCGAGCACGGTGCCGCTGGATGTCGTCGACCAGTTGGTCCGCGACTGGGTGCCGACCAGCAGGCTGGGCGAGACCGGGGAGGTGCAGTTGGGTCGGGAGACCCGGATCACCGGCCCGTTCGAGCTGTCCATGGAGGACGCCGTCGATGCGGCGGTACCGATGCCCTGGACGGTGGTCTTCAGCCTGAACACCCCTGTCGACCGCGAGGACCCGCCCCTGCCGGGCACCGACGACCGGGACGGTTTCGCCTTCGCCTTCCCGGAGGGCCTTCCCTGGCGTGACGAGGCCCGAGCTCTGCACCTGCTCGTGAGTCTGGCGCGCCGGATCGGTGGTGCTGTGCGGATGGCCGGCAGTTTCGAGGTGGTCCAGCCCGACCCGGATCGTGCGGTCGACCACCTGGTGCACGCGCCGTTCTGGGTGGATCCCGAGGTGCTGTGCGGGGTCGTCGCCCGGGAGTTGCCGTCGGTGCGGTTGGCCACCGAGGGGGAGGAGTGGGCCGGTCCCGGGGAGGCGGTCTATTCGGGTGCGGTGATCGCCGAGGCTCTGGCCGACGAGCCCCTGCGTGCGGATGAGCTGGAGGCGCTGCACGCCCACGCGGACCGCATGGACATGAACGCATTGGCGGCCCCCGACATCCTCGACGCCTATGCGTTGGTCGGTGAGGTGGGGCCAGGCGCCCAGGACGGCGCGGTCGAGGTGCTCGCGCACGTCGCTGAGGGGGTCGAGCCTGCCGTCGCGGGCGAGGAGTGGGCGTCACGCTCCTTCGTCACCTACGAGATCCGGTGGATGCCGCCGGATCCGGCGGAACGGGAACGCCGCACACCCTCGGCGGCCTATCTCGCCTCCCGGAAGCAGGTCAAGCCCGTCATCGCCGCGATCACCCTTGCGGTGATCGAGGTGACCTCGGGCCTCGTCGTCGACGAGGACGGCTTCCGCGTCGACCGGTACCAGCTCTGACCCGACCGGTACCCGCGTCGCCCCAGCTCTGACCTCACGGGTGCCCGAGCCGCCCCAGCTCTGACCCGACCGGTACTGGCGTCGATTCCACCGATCGTTGTTCCGGCGTCCGCGCGTGACCCGAACGGCCCAGTCAGGTTGCCCGGATCACCCCTCCTCTCAAGTCGGCCCGCACCGGACCGATGCATACCCCATCGGGCCGCGCCAGACCGCGGTTCACGGTCGGTAGCGCCGTGGGGTGGAGGGATGTACGTCGATGGAAGCGATCGACGAGATCGTCGCGGAGTTCCTGGTCGAGTCCTACGACAATCTCGATCAGCTCGACCGGGATCTTCTGGCCCTGGAACAGAATCCGGGGTCGCGGGACCTGCTGGCGAGTGTGTTCCGCACGATCCACACCATCAAGGGCACCAGTGGATTCCTGGCGTTCCACCAGCTGGAGCAGCTCACCCACGTCGGCGAGAGCCTGCTCAGCCGACTGCGTGACGGCAAGATCCGCTTCACAGAGGAACGCTCGACCGCGCTGCTGCGGTTGGTGGATGCGGTGCGGGCCCTTCTCGCCAACATCGAGCAGTCCGGGGCCGAGGGCGTCGCCGACCACGCGGCCCTGATCGGCGAGCTGACGTATCTTCTCGAGGACGCGCCGGCTGCCGCTGCAGTGCCCGCCCCGGCCGCGAGCACACCTGCGGCCGGGGCCGCCGTGCCCGCTCCTCGAACGGCTGAGCCCGCCGTCCCGACTCCTGCGGTGCTTGCCGCGGCCAAGCCTGCCGCCGAGTCGGCGGCGAAGCCCACCGCCGGAACCACCACGGCCTCCGCCGGTTCTTCGGCCACGGCCTCCGCCGGCTCTTCCGCCACCGCCAAGACTGCGGCCACCACTGCCAAGCCCGCGGCCGCGGCCGCCGCCACCACCCCGGCCGCCACCGGTTCTTCGGGTGCGGGTGCCACCACGGCGACCGAGGTGGCGGCTCCACCGGCGTCCGCCGCGGGCGCCGGCCCGACACCCGCCGTCGCACCGTCCTCCGGCCAGCCGGCCTCCACGACCCCGGCGCCCAAGCGGCGCCGGTCGAGCAAGTCCGCCGCCACCCCGGCCGCCTCCGCCGCGGACACGGGCGGACCTGCCCCGCAGTCCCCGTCGACCCCTCCCGAAGGAGCGCAGAACACCGCCGAGATCGCGTCCGTTGCCGAATCGAACCCGCCCACGCCGCCCATCGGGGCGGTGCTGGTGGAGGCCGGGGCCGCCACCCCCGACGCAGTGGAGATAGCGCGTATGGAACAGGACCTGGGGGACACTCGCCCTCTCGGAACGATCCTCGTCGACCACGGCCAGGTCACGCCGGCCGCCGTCGAGACGGCCCTGGAGACCCAGGACGCCCGGCGTTCGGTGGTGGACAGCTCGGTGCGGGTCGATGTCGAACTGCTCGACTCGCTCATGCGTCTGGTGGGTGAGTTGGTGCTGGCGCGCAACCAGCTGGTGAGCCGGTTGGACGACGCGCACGACAGCACGAAGGACTCCTCGCTGGCCCGCTCCGCGCAGCGGCTCAGCCTGGTCACGAGCGAGCTGCAGGAACAGGTCATGAAGACCCGGATGCAGCCGGTCGACGCGGTCTGGAGCAAGATGCCCCGCGTCGTCCGTGACCTGGCCAAGCAGTGCGGGCGGCAGGTGCGTCTCGAGATGGAGGGCCGGGAGACCGAGCTCGACCGCAGCGTGCTCGAGGCGATCAAGGACCCGCTGACCCACCTGGTGCGCAACGCGGTCGACCACGGCATCGAGAGTCCCGAGGAGCGCAAGGCTGCTGGCAAGAACGCCGAGGGCCTGCTGCGCCTGCGTGCCTACCACGAGGCCGGTCAGGTCCACCTGGAGATCATCGACGACGGCGCGGGCATCGACCCGGCCCGGATCGCGGCCAAGGCCCTGGAGCGCGGTCTGGTCTCGCAGGTCCAGCTCTCCACGATGACCAACCGGGAGATCATGCAATTGATCTTCCTGCCCGGATTCTCCATGGCGAAGAAGATCACCAATGTTTCCGGCCGCGGGGTCGGCATGGACGTGGTGAAGACCCGGATCGAGGGCATCGGCGGTTCCGTTGACGTGACCAGCTGGGTGGGCCGGGGCTCGACGTTCCGCCTGACCATCCCGCTCACCCTGGCGATCATCCCGGCTCTGACCATCGGCTGCGCCGGTCGCCGGTACGCGGTGCCGCAGGTGAGCGTGCTGGAACTGGTGCGGCTCTCCGGCGAGCACGCCCGCGGCGGGATCGAGTTGATCTCCGGGGCGCCGGTGTACCGGTTGCGCGACATGCTGCTGCCGTTGGTGCGCCTGGACGAGCAGCTCGGTCTGGTCCCGGTCGGCAGCGCCGACTCCGGTGACGAGGCGAAGTTGGGCGACGACCTGCGAGGCGGGTTCATCGTGGTCCTGCACGCCGAGCAGCAGCGCTTCGGTCTGGTCGTGGACGACGTCCTGGACACCCAGGAGATCGTGGTCAAGCCGCTTGGCCGCCACCTCAAGGGCATCCCCGTCTACGCGGGGGCGACGATCCTCGGCGACGGCTCCGTGGTGCTGATCCTCGATGCGGCGACCCTGGCGCGACGTGCCAACGTCCTGAACGGTGGCGGCGGGCCGGCGACCGTCGAGGACACGGGCACGGTGGCGATGCTCGACCCGGTGCTGGTGGTGGAGGTCGCCGGCGACCGCCGAGCGGCCATCCCGCTGGACATGGTCACCCGCCTGGAGGAGATCCAGGCGACGTCCGTCGAACGGGTGGGCGGTCGCGAGGTGGTCCAGTACCGCGGGCACATCATGCCGCTGGTCCGGCTGTCCTCCCTGCTCGGCGCCTACGGCGAGACGTCCATGGACGGCGGCATCCAGCTGGTCGTGTACACCCGCGGGGAACGCAGCGTCGGCTTCGTGGTCGAACGGATCCTGGACATCGCCACCGAGCAGCCGGGCACCCGCAGCGACATCGACGACAACGCCCTTGTCGGAAGTGTGGTGGTCGGCGACAAGGTCGTCGAGCTCCTGGACGTTCAGACCGCGGTGCTGGCTGCCGATCCCAACTTCTACGACGCGCTGCCGGACGGCGCGCCGGTGGCCACGGCGTACGAGGAGGCCCTGGCATGAACCAGCTCTCGACCTTCCATGTCGGCAAGTACCTCTTCGGGGTCGACGTGGCCCTCGTGCAGGAGGTCGTCCGGCTCCAGTCGATCACGCCGGTGCCGCTGGCCGCCCCCGAGATCGCGGGCCTGATCAACCTCCGTGGCGAGGTGCTCACCGCGATCGACCTGCGCGTCCGGTTGGGTCTGCGTCCGGCGGACCCGGGCCGGGAGCCGGTGAACGTGGTGGTCCGGGTCGACGACGAGCCGGTGAGTCTGCTCGTGGACGAGATCGGCGGGGTGCTGGAGGTCTCCCAGGTCCCCTTCGAGACCACCCCCAGCACCGTGGACGAGCGGGTGCGCGACCTGTTGCTCGGTGCCTACACCCTGCCCGACCGCCTGCTGCTGTCCCTGAACGCCCGCAGGGTGCTCGATGTCGTGGAGGCTCGTGCCGCCTGAACGGCCGGACCTCACTGACCGGCCCGCCACGGGTGAGCTCGCCCGCGGCGGGCCGGGGGATCCTCCCCCCGGTCCACCGGGACCCCGTCGTCAGGAAGAACCGCCCATGCCACGCACACGCGCCACCACCCGACCGCCCGCCCGGGGCGGTCTCGCCATGTTCCGGCTGGGGATCCGGAGCAAGCTGAAGGTCCTCGTCGCGCTCGCCACGTTCACCGCGGTGAGCATGGGAGTGGTCGGCCAACTGGCCCTGGACTCCGTGGAGAAGAGCGGCCGGGACGTCGTCCAGCAGGACGCCGCGCCCGCGATCGCCCTGGGCGACACCCGCACGCAGTGGACCCGGTTCGAGAACGCCACCGCGCGCTGCCTGCTCAGCACGCAGAAGGCAGGCAAGGAGGCGGCCCTGCGGGACGTCGACGCCGCGATCACGGGTACCCGGGCGGGAGTGAAGGCCTACCTGGACGCCCACCCGAGTGCCGAGCAGCGCAAGCTGGTCGACGAGACGGTGGCCCCGAACATCGACGCGGCGGTCAAGGCCTGGCACAGCTGGCTCGAACCGATGGCGATGAAGTACAACATCGACCAGGAGGACATCAGCAACTTCATCTCGATCAGCTCCTCGCACTTCGACGTCCCGGACTACGCGGTGAACGTCGCGCTGGGGAACCTGGCCGAGACCAGCAAGAAGACGATGGCCGGCACGTTGAGCCGCATGAACAAGGTGCGTCACGACGCGTTGGTGCTGTCCTGGGTGATGGCCGGCTGCGGGGCTGCGCTCCTGCTGCTGATCGGTCTCTCGGTGGCCAGGTCCGTCGCGCTCCCGCTGCGCCGGGTCCGGGACGCCCTCAACGCCCTGGCCCACGGGGACCTGACCCGCGAGGCGGAGGTCACCTCACGGGACGAGCTCGGGCAGATGGCCGGGGACCTGCGGGCTGCCCAGACCTCGCTGCGCCGGACCCTGGCGGAGATCACGCACTCCGCCACGGTGCTCTCGGGCAACGCCGACAACCTGGAGGTCGCGAACACCCAGGTGGCCGAGAACGTCGAGGAGACCTCGGTGCAGTCCGGGGTCGCCGCGACCGCGGCCGAGGAGGTCTCCCGCAACGTGCAGGCGGTGGCGGCGGCGACGGAGGAGATGGCCGCGAGCATCCAGGAGATCTCGCAGGCGTCGGTCGAGGCGGTGCGCATCGCCACGAACGCCGCCGAGGAGGCGGCCGTGGCCAACGAGACCGTCGCCAAGCTGGGCAAGTCCAGTGCGGAGATCGGCACCGTGGTCAAGACCATCACCTCGATCGCCGAACAGACGAACCTGCTGGCGCTGAACGCCACCATCGAGGCGGCCCGGGCCGGGGACTCCGGACGGGGCTTCGCGGTCGTCGCCAACGAGGTCAAGGAACTCGCCCAGGAGACCGCGCACGCCACGGAGGACATCTCGTGGCGGGTCGAGGCGATCCAGGAGGACGCCCGGGCGGCCGTCCAGGCGATCGAGCGGATCACCGAGATCATCGAGAGCGTCAACATTCACCAGACCACCATCGCCTCGGCGGTGGAGGAGCAGACCGCCACGACCGCGGAGATGGCCAGGAGTGTCTCCGACGCGGCCGACGGCTCCGGGCAGATCGCCGAGAACATCGAGTCGGTGGCCCATGCCCTCGAGGGCACCAGGGGCGGCGTGGGGCAGGCCAAGGAGGCTGCCACGGAGCTCGCCCAGCTCTCGGCGGAGCTGCGCCGGGTGGTCGCCCGCTTCCAGGTGTAGTCGTCCAGCCCCATCCAGTCGTCCAGCTCGTGCAGTCGATCAGCCCCGTGCAGTCGATCAGCTCTTGTGGTTGTCCAGCTCTGGGTAGTCGGCCAGCTCTCGGGCGCTCGCGCCGGAGGAGGTCCGTGCGGCAAGAGGTCCAGAACCCGCCCCGCCCGACCGATAACCGTTACGGAGTGCACCGAGGTAGAGAGGGAAGACCATGCAGGCGCTCGTCGTGGACGATTCCCGCGCGATGCGGGCCATTCTCACCCGCTTGCTCGGTGGGCTCGGATTCGACGTCGCTCAGGCGGCCGACGGTGCCGAGGCGTTGGAGGTTCTGGATGCGGGGACCCGACCGGACGTCATCCTGGTGGACTGGAACATGCCGGTGATGGACGGGCTGACCTTCATCAAGGCGGTTCGCGCCGAGCCCGAGTACCGGGACATCTCCCTGATGATGGTCACCACCGAGAGCGAGCAGGCCCAGATCGTCCGGGCCCTCGCGGCGGGGGCCCACGAGTACGTGATCAAGCCGTTCACCGGTGAGGTCATCGCGGAGAAGTTGGCGCTGTTGGGACTGGTGGCTGCGTGATCAGGACCGGAGGGCGCATCCGCGTTCTCATCGTCGACGACTCGGTGGTGATCCGACGGCTCGTCTCCGACGTGCTGGCCGCGGACCCGTCGGTGGAGGTCGTCGGCACCGCGAACAACGGCCGGATGGCTCTGGACCGGGTCGCGGAGCTCAAACCGGACGCGGTGACCATGGACGTCGAGATGCCGGTGATGGACGGCATCCAGGCGGTCCGCGCGCTGCGCCGGACCAACCCGAGACTTCCGATCGTGATGTTCTCCACCCTGACCGAGCGTGGCGGGGCAGCGACCCTCGACGCGCTGGCGGCCGGGGCCAGCGACTACGTGACCAAACCGTCCAATGTCGGCAGCATCACGGAGAGCCAGCAGAGCATCCGTGACCAGCTGATCCCCAAGCTCAAGGCCCTGGCCGGCGCCCGCCGGGTGATCGGCGCACCGGTGCCCCTGCCGCCGCCCGCACCACCCAAGGTGCCGCGCAAGGCACGCTCGCAGCCCTTCTCGGTGCTCGCGATCGGATGTTCCACCGGGGGGCCCGACGCACTGGCCAGGGTGCTTCCCCTGCTGCCCGCCGATCTCGGGGTGCCCGTGGTCGTCGTCCAGCACATGCCGCCGCTGTTCACCCGGCTGCTGGCCCAGCGCCTGGACGGCAGCTGTGCCCTGTCGGTCTCCGAGGCGCAGGCGGGTGACACCGTCACCGCGGGCCGGGTGCTCATCGCCCCGGGCGGCCAGCACCTCGAGGTGCACCGCAGCGGGGTCTCCGTGGTCGCCCGGCTGACCGACGCCCCACCGGAGAACTTCTGCCGGCCCGCCGTGGACGTGCTGTTCCGCTCCGTCGCCCGGGTCTATGGGGAGCGGGCCCTGGGCGTGGTGCTCACCGGCATGGGCCGGGACGGCGAGAAGAGCAGCCGCGAGATCCGGGACGGTGGCGGTGAGGTGTTCGCCCAGGACGAGGCCAGCAGCGTGGTCTGGGGCATGCCCGGCGCGGTGGCGCAGGCCGGCCAGGCGGACCGGATCGTGCCCCTGGACCGGATGGCATCCGAGATCATCGCCGCGCTCAGCGCCTCCGCGGGGCGCGCCGTCACGCGTTCGCCGGTCCGCCCGTCGCTGACCTTGGGGGGTACGCGATGACCCTGAGCCCCCTGGACTTCCAGTTCGTGACCGGCCTGGTGCGCCAGAGCAGCTCGATCGATCTGCAACCGGGCAAGGAGTACCTCGTCGAGTCCCGGCTGGCGCCGTTGGCCCGCCAGTACGGCGAGAAGGACGTGTCCGGCCTGGTGGGCCGGTTGCGGCGCAACGAGGCCCAGCTGTCCGAGGCGGTCGTGGACGCGCTGACGACCAACGAGACCTCCTGGTTCCGCGACGCCCATCCCTTCGACGCCTTCATGCGTGACCTGCTGCCGGACATCGAGAAGACCTCCCGGACCCGTCAGGTGACGATCTGGTCCGCGGCCTGCTCGAGCGGTCAGGAGGCCTACTCCCTGGCGATGCTGCTCCTGGACTGGCTGCCTGCCCACCCGGGTTGGACGGCGCGGATCATCGGCACGGACATCTCGCCGCGCATGGTCGAGCGGGCCCGGGCGGCCCGGTTCAGCCAGCTGGAGGTCAACCGGGGTCTGCGCGCGCCCTACCTGGTCAAGTACTTCGTGCAGCAGGGACGCGAATGGCAGCTCGAGCAGCAGGTGCGTGCCCTCACCCGGTTCGAGCAGGGCAATCTCGCCCAGCCGCCGGTAGGTGTCCCGACCTGCGACGTGGTCTTCCTGCGCAACGTATTGATCTACTTCGACGTGGCCACCAAGCGCAAGGTACTGGGACATGTGCGCACGGTCCTGCGGCCGGGCGGCTTCCTGGTGCTCGGAGGTGCCGAGAGCACCCTCAACCTGGACCAGTCCTTCGAGCGGATGGAGCTCGGTAAGGCGGTCGTCTTTCGTCATCGGGGAGGAGACGCATGAGCGTCCTGGATGAACTCGAAGAGGCCCGTGGTGACCTGGAGGGTCTCCTGGTGGATGTCCTCGAGTCCGTCTTCGGCGAGGAGGCCGCTCCCGCCTGGGAGGCCGAGTTCGGCGGCACGCGCATCGCCCGCGCGCGCCTGGCCATCCACGACGAGGTCACCAACGTGTACACCGGCGTCGAGGTGTGCGTGGACACGGTGACGGCGCGACTCCTGGCCGGGCGCATGCTCAACGTCGCGAGCCCCGCTGCCGATGACCTCCTGGACGCGGTCGGTGAACTCGGCAACATCGCCGGCGGCAACGTGAAGTCCCTGCTCTACCAGCACGCCCGGCTCTCTCTGCCGACCCCCGAGATCCTGGACGCCGCCGGCGTCACCTGGGAACCCGCGGTCAGGGTGCACGGGGTCGTGTTGGGCCAGACGGTCGAACTGGCGGTGCTCCCCGAGTACGCGGTGGGGGGCCTGGCCTGGCCGCCGTCGCAACTCGACGAGGTCTTGGAGACGCTGCCGTGAAGATCCTGGTCGCCGACGACAGCCGGGCGATGCGGATGATCGTCATCCGCACGCTCCGGCAGGCGGGTTTCGCCGGGCACGAGATCATCGAGGCGGAGAACGGCGCCCAGGCGCTGGAGATGGTCCAGAAGCAGAACCCGGGCCTGATCCTCTCCGACTGGAACATGCCCGAGATGACCGGGATCGACTTCCTGCGGACCCTGCGCGGGTCCGGGTCCGCCACGCCCTTCTGCTTCGTCACCTCGGAGGGGTCCGACGAGATGCGGGCCCTGGCCGAGGAGGCGGGCGCGATGGGCCTCATTGCCAAGCCGTTCACATCCGATGTGTTCGAGGACATGCTCTCCACGGTGGTGTCGTGATGGTTCCTGTCGTCCAGCAGTCCCCTCTCCCCAGCCGCCACGCCATCAGGTCGCTGCTCAGCGACCTGACCGGGCGGGACGTGGATCTCAAGGACTCCGAGCCGGTACCGGCCAAGTCCACCAACGTGGTGGCGGTGTACGTCACCGACCGGCTCGCCGTCTCCGCGGTCGCCGTCCTCAACCTGGAGGGTGCGGCCCGGCTCGGCGCCGCACTGGGCATGCTGCCCCGGGCCGCGGTCGAGGACGCGATCAAGGACCGCGAGCTGCCGGAGCACATGCGGGACTGCTGCTACGAGGTACTGAACGTGATGGCCTCGGTCTTCAACGTGGGCGAGGTCCCGCACGTGCGCCTCTACGAGATGTACGGGCCGGGCGGCGGCCTGCCCCCGGACATCGCCGCCCTCGCCGCGATGGCCGGGTCGAGGATGGACGTCACGCTCTCGATCTCGGGTTTCGGCCTTGCCGGCCTGTCGATCGTGATCCGCTGAGGAGGTCAGGATGACCACGCCGTTGCCAGTCAGCGGGGTTACCGTCGCCACGGGCAGCTCGCTGGACCGTGCGGCGGGACGTGCCGGCATGGTCAGGTACGTCCGGGTCGGTCGCCAGGGGATCTACGACGCTCGCCGCACTCTCGTCGGCTACGAGCTGCTGTTCCGCGCCGGCGACACCGGTGGGGACGACGAGGTGGCGGGTGAGCAGGCGACGTCGCAGGTGATCGCCTCCACCTTCGGCACCTTCGGGGTGGACAACATCTCCGACGGCAAACCGATCTTCATCAACTTCACCCGGGCCTTCCTGACCGGGGTGATCCCGATCCCGGTGGAACCGGACCGGGTGGTGATCGAGGTCGTCGAGCACGTCGTGGTGGACCGGGAGCTGCTCATCGGCCTGACCGTGCTCCGGGACCAGGGTTACCGGATCTCCGTGCACGACTACCACGGCCAGGTGGATCGCAGCGCCCTGCTCGAGCTGGCCGACTACGTGAAGATCGACGTGAACGGGGTCTCGACGACCCTGCTGCCCGGCCTCGTGCAGGCCTGCCACGCGGCGGGGGCCACCATGGTCGCCGGGCGGGTCGAGGACGCCGAGTCCCTGCAGCGCTGCGTGTCCCTGGGCTTCGAGCTCTTCCAGGGCATGTACCTGCAGCGTCCCACGGTGCTGGAGCAGCGCACCCTGTCGCCGTCCCAGCTGATCTGCGTCCGGCTGCTCAACGACCTGTCCGACCCCGACGTGCCGGTCTCGCGGATCGAGCACATGGTCGGCACCGACCCCGGACTGACGCTGCGCCTGCTGCGCACCGCGAACTCGGCGGCCGCCGGCACCCGGCGTGAGGTCACGTCCCTGCGTCAGGCGCTGGTGCTGATCGGCCCGCGGCGGCTGCGGTCCTGGGTGGTGCTGACCCTGCTCGAGGGCGGGACCACCTCGACCTCCTCGGACGACCTGTGGCGCGTGCTGGCCCGGGCCTTCGCCTGCGAACGGCTCGCGGAGAGCCAGGCGGACCTCGCCTTCACCGTGGGCCTGCTCTCCGGTGCGGCCGAGTTGCTCGGCAGCGAGCCGTCGGCGGTGGCGGACGGCGCGGGGGTGGGTCCCGAGGCCCGGGCGGCGCTGCTGGACCGCCTGGGCGCGGCGGGCCTGGCGCTCAGCGCGGTGCTCGCGCACGAGTCGGACGACCTCGACGCCATCTCCGCGACCGGGCTGGTGCCGTTCGACGTCTCCCGGGCCTACCTGGAGTCCCTGAGCGAGTCGCTGCAACTGGTGCACGACCTCACCGGCCGGGCCTGAACCCCAGGCCGGCTCACCGGTCCGCCCCTGAGGCGACGGACCGGTGTTGCCGGCTCAGCCTGCCCGGGCGGCTCAGCGCCGCCGCTCGGCGTGCACGGCGAGCCCGCGCTCGACGGCCTCGATGAGTCGCGGCCGCAGCTCCTGGGCCCGGATCACCTCGTCCACCGAGCCGACCTTGACCGCGCGCTGGATCGAGTGCACCGCGTCGAATTCCGCGGCCACCTCGCTGAGCTTCTCCGAGCGCACCAGGGGGCGGAGCTCGGCGAGCTCGGTGCGCAGCCGGGCCTGGGCCGGACCACGCGCCGCGCGCAGCTGCTGGTTGAGCTCCGCGATCCGCGGATCGGCGTTGGTGCGGGAGTCGACCTCCCCGGCGAAGACCGCGGCGGCAGCCGGAGCACCCCCGATCACCGAGGCGTAGGAGCCCTCGACGGCGAGCACCCGCAGGTTGTCGTGCAGGGCCTTGGAGAACACCACGAACGCGCCACCGTGGTAGCGCGAGACCACCGCGAAGACCACCGGACCGTCGAAGTTCACCACCGCGCGGCCGATCTCGGCGCCGTACTCGAGCTGCAGCCGGCGCATCGACTCGGGCGAGCCGTCGAACCCGGACAGGTTGGCCACGACGACGAGCGGGCGGTTGCCGCTGGTCGCGTTGATCGCCCGGGCCGTCTTCTTGGACGAGCGCGGGAACAGGGTGCCCGAGGTCCAGGCGGACGGCCCGTCGGTGGGCGGGAAGCCCAGCCGGCGGATCGGCCGCGACTCGATTCCGATCAGGCAGACGGCGTGCCCGCCGAGTCGTGCGTCCAGGACCACGGAGGTCTCGGCGTCCGCCATGCCCGCCCAGCGTTCGAGGGTGGGGTGGTCGGTGTCCGCGACCGCGGCGAGCACCGCGCGGATGTCGAACGCCTTCTTGCGCTCGGGATTGGTCAGCGGCGAGAAGATGTCGCCGACCGTGGTGAAGTCGCTGCCCTCCAGCCGGTGCGGCCACGGCGTCACGTCGCGGTTGCGGTCGTCGTCGGTCGGCGCGATCCGCGGGGCGGACTCCCCGGGGGCCACGTAGCTGAAGTCGTAGTGCGCGAAGAGCACCTGGATCGCCGCGCCGAGATCGGGTGCCCAGTACTGGGCCTGGCCGTTCGGGCCCATCACCCGGTCGTAGCCGCCGATCCCGTGGTTGTCCTCGGCGGAGACCCCGCCGGAGTAGTCCAGGGCCTGCTTGCCGGTGAGCACCATCGCCGAGTCCGGGGTCATCACGAGGATGCCGCGGGTGTGCATGAGCATCGTCGCCTCGGCGTTCCAGTACGGCTGGGCGCCGACGTTGATCCCGGTGACCACGACGTTGATCTCGCCGCCGGCCTGGGTGTAGGTGACGATCCGGCGCAGGGCCCGGGACACCCAGTCCATGTTCTCGGTGCCGGACTCCATGGAGATCCGCGCACCCGAGGACAGCGCGAACCACTCCATGGGCACGTGCAGCTGCTCGGCAAGGTCGAGGGCGGCCATGATCCGGGCGCACTCGGGCTCGGCGACCGCGCCGAGGGCCCGGACCGGGTCACCCATCACGACCACCCGGGTCATGCCCTCCGGGTACAGCGGGGTCGGGCGGCTGGCCAGTCCGACGACCACTCCGGCCTTGTTCCGCCCGCCCGGACGGTTCACGGGCACCAGGCGGCCGTCCGGGTCCAGGTCGTGCTCGACGAAGGTGCCGTGCTCGCCGATCAACCGCGGGATCAGCTCGTAGGGGTAGACGTTGCCGCGGGCCCGTGCCCGCAGTGTCTTCTGCGTGTAGTCGTCCAGCGGCGCCAGCGGCTCGTTCGGCGGGGCGCCCACCCGGGCGGTCACCCCGGCACCGGGGTCGCGGCGGAACCGCACGGAGACCGGGGTGAGGGTGCCGTCCTCGGCCACGACCCGGCCGTTGATCAGGGTCTCGGTCAGCCCGGCGCCCCCGGTGAGCGGGGCGATCCGCCGCTGCAGGGCGGTGAGCTCGGCGACCGGGGCGGTCACCGGCGGCCACACGGTGAGGAACACGTGGTTCGCGTCGAGCCGGGCCCGCGGCCCGATCTCGGTGCGGGCCGCCCGGATGGCCGCGAGGGCTCCGGACAGGGCGTGCTCCACCTGGGGCAGCGAGGTGACCCGCCCGGCGCCGTCCCGGACCACGGTGAGGTCACCGACCAGGGCCATGGCGACCAGACGCTGGTCGGAGGGGTTGGCCGGGGCGACGCACCGGTACAGCAGGACGCCGTCCGGCGCGGCCAGGCGCGAGACCTCGAAGTCCCGCAGGCGCCACAGGTCGCAGCGCTCGGCAATGCGCGGGTGAACCCCGCGCACCAGCACGTCCTCCCGCCAGGCGGCTCCCGCGGCGCTCGGCGTGCCGCCCGTCGCGGGGTCCTCGTCCTCGGACGGATCGACCCGGCGCAGGGTGAGCTGGCGGACCGGCGTGCCCTCGGCGCCGCCGACCGCGACGCTCAACCGTTCGAGCTGTTCGAGCCCGTCGACGGCCGAGATCCGGGTCGCGAGCCCTTCGGCCAGCTGCTCCGGCTCCTCGGGCGCGTCGGGCCAGCGCAGGTGCAGGTCGACGGCGAGCGGCGTCCCCTCGGGGATGTCGCCCTGTGCCGCGACGGCGGCCCGCACCGCGGTGAGGACCGCGTCGAACCGCTCGACGGTCGTCACGGTGGTCACCACCCGCACCGGGCGGCCGTCCTGGACGTGCACGGTGCTCGCCCAGGGCACCCCGCCCTCGGCCGTTCCGCCGTGCTCGACCCGGCCCCCGACGGGCGTCGCCTCGCCGTAGTGCCGGCGCAGCAGCACCACGAGCAACGGTTCGTCGGCCCGCACCCCGCCGGCGCTGCGCTCGGCGACGAGTCGCACGAGGTGGTCGGGGCTGGCGGGCAGCCGGTCGATCCGGTCCACGAGCGCCGCCCGGTCCGGGTTCGGCGCCTCGCCGTGGGCTCCGGACAGGTCGGCCAGGCGCTCGCGCAACTCGGCGTGCGCACGCTCCCGGTAGCCCCGGACCAGCGGCTGCTCGAACCAGGTGAACCGGGCGCTGCGTGCCAGGTCACCCACCGCGGGGTACCGGGCCTGGGTCGCCACGACGAGCCGGTCGAGCAGGACACCCGCGGCCCGGTCGAGCGGGGCGGGCGGCCGCGGCTGCTCCAGCCACCGGGCGAGCAGGGCGGTGACCACCGAGACGTGGCTGCGCTCACGCTGCTGGGCCAGGAAGAGCCGGTAGACGCCCTCGGACAGCAGCGGATTGCGGGCCGGGTCGAGGCCCTCGACGCCGTAGTGCGCCAGGGCCCGCAGGAGCTTCTCCCGGAAGGGGGCGGGCAGGCGCTCGCGGTCGGCGTCCAGGGACCGCAGGTAGCTGTGGAAGAACTCGCGCGGGCTGTGCACGTGCTCCACCGGCCCGTCCTCGGCGGCCGGGCGGGTACGGGTCAGCTCGCAGACGTCGGTGAAGGCGGTCAGCACCGCGAGCTCCGCCGCGAACAGCTCCGCCGTGTCCGGCCGGACCTCGGCGGCTCCGGCGGCGGTCTCCTCGCCGGCTCCTGCGCCGTTCACCGCGGCTCCGGCCGCCAGCGCCGGGGAGCGCCGGTAGGCGTCCAGCGCGGCGCGTGCGTCCTCCGGACCCAGGTCGTAGCCGAGCAACAGCGAGGTCAGGTCGGTCAGGTTGGCCAGGGCAGCCTCGCCCACCCCGAGCGGCTCCGGGGCGACCGGCAGCTCGGGGACGGTGCTCTCCGGGGACGCCGTGCTCGCCGGGGAAACCGAGCTCTCGCCGGCCGTGCGCGGGCCTGCGACCGCAGTCGGCCCGGCGTCCTCGGCCACCTCGTCCTCGGCCACCTCGTCCTCGGCCACCTCGTCCTCGGCCACCGAGTCCACCCGCACCAGTGGACTTCCCACCTCGACCTGCACTCCGGCCGCGGTGAACACCTCGCGCACCCGCCCGGCGAAGGGCGCCACGAGGACGGTCTCCATCTTCATGGTCTCCAGTACGGCGACCGGCTCGCCGGCGGAGACCTGCTGGCCCGCCGTCACCGGGACCGCGACCACGAAGGCAGGCGCGGCCGCCCGGACGACTCCGCCCTCCTCCCGGGTGATCCGGTGCGTGGTCTCCCCGACCTGCACCAGGTGATGCGCCCCCGCCCGCGCGGCCTGCACGCGGTAACCCGTCCCGCCGCGGTACAGGCGGCAGGTGTTCTCGTCCAGGCGCTCGCGGCGCAGGTCCACCTGCGTGCCGGCGAGCGTGACCCGGAACCGGTCGGCGCCGGTGCGCGCCACGTGCACGCGGTGGTCGACGCCGTCCAGGCGCAGGTCGAAGTGGCGGCGCAGGTCGGCACGGGCCAACGGGCGGCCGCCACGCGCGGTCTGCAGGAGCCGTCGCCGGTCCACGGCCGCGGCCTCGTCGTAGGCGTCGATCGCGGCCGCGCACAGCGCCAGCCCGGCGTGTCTGCGGTGGGCCAGCTCCTGCGCGACGTCCACCCGGTCGATCAGATCGGTGTCCGGGGTCCCGGCCAGGAGCGCCTCGTCGGAGAGCAGCCCCAGCACGAAGGAGCGGGTGCTCACCGCACCCTCGACGACGACGGTGAGTTCCTCGACGGCCCGCCGCAACCGGGCGAGGGCCTGGTCGCGGTCGGCTCCGTGTGCGGCCACGGTCAGGACCTGGGCGCTGTCGGCAGGCACGGGCGCGCCCTCGGGGAGGGCGGCGTCCACCCGAACCCCCGCCCCGGACGGCGGGGTGAGGCGCAGCAGCCGTGCGGCGCTGCCGACCCCGGCGGGGGCGGGACCGGTCGCGGTGATCGGCACCTGCACGGCATGTCCGAGCACCGCCGGGGCCCGCTCGTCCAGCCGCCCGCCGAGCGTGAGGTGGAGTTGCAGTTCCACCAGGTCGATGCCGCTGACCAGTTCGGTCAACGGGTGGCCGGGACGCAGCCCGGCGTGCACCGCCCGGGGCAGCCACGGCGTTCCGGGGGCGCTCCGGACGAACTCGACCGCGTAGAGCCCGGCGAGGCCGTCCACGCGGACCACCTGCGCGGCGACTGCCTGGACGCGTGCGGCCTCGTCCGGGCCCAGGGCCGGCACCGGCGCGGACTCCTCGACGAGCACCTGCCCGTCCCGACGCAGGGACCGCTCGTGCACTCCCAGGGCGCGGACCTGTCCGGCGCGGTCCACCGCCACCTGCACCTCCAGGTGCCGGGGCAGTTCCGTTCCGGACGGTGACGCGGCGTTCCCGTCCACGCTCGACCGGGCGCTGCCGGCGACCTCGGCCGCCCGGGCCAGCGACTCCTCGAGCGTGTGCAGCAGGGCGGGGTCGGGGCCGAGGAACTGCACGCCGAGCCGTTCGGCCAGGCTCGCCAGCTGCGGGAGCACCCCGGTGAGGCCCCAGCCGGCCCACAGGGCGTCCACGTGGTGCGTGGCCAGGGCCCGCTCGACGGCGGCCAGGTCGGGGCCGGTCAGGTCGAGACCGGCCGGATCGGCGCCCGGCGTTCCCCGCCCGGGGGTGCCCGCACCGCGGGCCCGCGCCCGCGGTGCGGCACCGGTCAGCGGGACGGCGAGGTCCGCCTCGCGCACCGCGTCCGCGTCGTGGTCCGCCGGCAGGTACAGGACCACGGACTCCCAGCGTTCGGCGGAGCGGAGGTTGTGCTCGCGCACCGTGCGCAGGAACCGTGCGGCCGACTCGCCGCGGTTGATGATGGCCAGCCGACGCAGGGCACTCATCCGACTTCCGCCTCCAAGGCACAACTCTCGAAACACAACTCTCGAAACGGTCCTTGCGGACACCACGACGCGTGCGGCGGCGTCCGCCGATCCCGGTCCCGTGGCGTGCCTCGAGACTGGGCCGATGCCGACCATAGACGTACTCGGCGTCGACTGGGACGCCTTCGACCTGCGAGTTCAGGCCTGGACAAGGTCCGCTGGGGAGCATCTACAAAGGCCGGGGGACTGCTTTGGTGGGAGTCGGACTGGACGACGTCCGTGACTCTCCGGCGCGCTGCCCCCGACCCGTGGGGCGGCCCGAGCCCTGCTGCTGCGATCCGAGCTCTGCTGTGGCGCCGCTCGCGATGAGAGCAGCGGTCCGGCAGGGGAGGACCCCGGTGCCTGGGGACGGCGACCCGTGTGGTTGCCTGGCCGCACGACGGCAGTGGAGGAAGTCGGTGCGAATCCGGCGCGGTCCCGCCACTGTGACCGGGGAGTGAACCCCACGCGTGCCACGGCCGCCTCGGCGACCGGAAGGCCGGGGAGAGCGGTGATCCGGGAGCCAGGACACTTCGGCCGCCGGTACCTGCCCTGGGCGTGGACACCCGAGGAGGCTCCGATGCCGCCCGTTGCTGCAGTGCCTGCCGCACCCCGATCACCGTGCCTGCCACGGTGCGGTTCCCGGAACAGGTCCTCCCTTGCCGGAGCGCGCTCCCGGGGAACAGCTCGCTCGGGCGCCGTCGGGTCGGGAGCAGCCTGCGCCGGCGCGGCTCGCCCGGGAGTCCTCGGGTCGGGCGCCGTCTGGTCGGGCGCAGCCCGATGAGCAGGGGGATCCTCATCGCCGGTGCGTCCTCGGACGCGGGCAAGAGCGTGGTCGCTGCCGGGGTCTGCCGGTGGTTGCACCGCCAGGGCGTGCGGGTCGCGCCGTTCAAGGCCATGAACATGAGCAACAACTCGGTGGTGACCGCGGACGGCGGCGAGATCGGTCGCGCCCAGGGCATGCAGGCCGCCGCGTGCGGCCTGGAACCGCGCACGGCGATGAACCCCGTGCTGCTCAAGCCGGGCAGCGACCGGCGCAGTCATGTCGTGCTGCGGGGGCGGGCGTTCGCCGAGGCCTCGGCGCTCTCCTTCCGGGAGCTGCATCCCCGGCTGCTCGCCGCCGCCCTAGAGGCCTACGACGAGCTGGCGGCCGAGTTCGACGTGGTGGTCTGCGAGGGCGCGGGCAGCGCGGCGGAGATCAATCTTCGGGCCACGGACCTGGCGAACCTGGGGCTCGCCTCCGCCCGGCGTCTGCCGGTGGTGGTGGTCGGGGACGTCGACCGTGGCGGGGTCTTCGCGGGTCTGTTCGGCACCCTCGCCCTGCTGGCGCCTGCCGACCAGGCGCTCGTCGCGGGATTCGTGGTGAACAAGTTCCGCGGGGATCCCCGGTTGCTCGCCGGAGGGCTGCGCCAGCTGCGCGAGCTCACCGGTCGGGACGTGCTCGGCGTGCTGCCGTGGCGTGCGGGGCTGGCCCTGGACACCGAGGACTCGTTGAGCCAGCTCGACGTCCTGCCGGATGCCGGTCCTCCGCACGGGCGGGACACGCTGCGCGTGGTCGCGGTCCGGCTGCCCCGCACCAGCAACTCCACCGATGTCGAGGCCCTCGCCTGCGAGCCGGGGGTCTGCGTGCGGTGGACGGTCTCGCCCCAGGACGTGCGGGACGCCGACCTGGTCGTGTTGCCCGGAACGCGGTCGACCGTGGCGGATCTGGCCTGGCTGCACAGCACGGGGATCGCTGAGGCCGTCCGCGCGCGGGCGGCCGAGGGGCGGCCCCTGCTCGGGGTGTGCGGTGGCTACCAGATGCTCGCCGAACGGATCGAGGACGGCGTGGAGTCCGGGACCCGCGTGGTGGCCGGGCTGGGGCTGCTCCCGGTGGAGGTGCGGTTCGCGCCGGCGAAGACGGTCCGGCGGGCGGTCGGGGAGGCTCTCGGCGAATCGGTGACCACGGCCTACGAGATTCACCACGGGGTGGCGGCCCTGCGTCCCGGGGCGGCCGCGACGTCCGGCCGAGGTCCGGCTGGGTCGTCGGGTGGGCACCCGGTCGGCTCGTCGGGTGGGTCTCCGGCGGAGTCGTCGGGTGGGTCGTCGAGCGGGCGTCCGGTCGGGCGCCCGGAGGAGTTCCTCGACGGGTACCGGTGGGGAGCCACCTGGGGTACGACCTGGCACGGGGCCTGGGAGAGCGACGGCTTCCGGCGGGCCTTCCTGCGTGAGGTGGCAGCGCAGGCCGGACGGGATTTCGTGCCCGCACCCGACGTGGACTTCGCCGCCACCCGGGCGGCGCTCCTGGACGCGCTCGGTGATCTGGTCGCCGACCACCTCGACGTGGGCGCCCTGCAAGGTCTGATCGACGAGGGCGCCCCGCCCGGACTGCCCTTCGTGCCTCCCGGAGCTCCCCGCTGACCGCCGAGGTGGGCGCCCTGCAAGGTCTGATCGACGAGGGCGCACCGGAGAACGAGGGCGGGCCCGGGGACGGGGGCGCACCTGGGGACAAGGAAGTGTCTGGGGACAGGGGAGCCACCACCCGGGAACGCCGGGAGCGGCCGCTGCTGATCGTGCACACCGGGGCGATGAAGGGGAAGACGACCGCGGCCTTCGGGATGGCACTTCGGGCCTGGGCAGCGGGACTTCCGGTGATCGTCCACCAGTTCGTGAAGTCGGGCCGGTGGCGGGTGGGCGAGGAGTCCGCGCTCCGCGCGCTGGGGGAGGTCCACGCCCGCACCGGGCAGGGTGCTCCGGTCGAGTGGTACGCGCTGGGGCAGGGTCGTACCGGCGCCCGTATCCGGCTGGATGCCCCCGATCCCGCGGCGCAGGCAGCCCGGGCCTGGGCGGACGTGCGGGCACGCCTGGCGCGGGGCGGTCCGGCGTTCCACCTGCTCGACGAGTTCACCTATCCGCTGACGTGGGGCTGGGTGGACGTCGAGGAGGTGGTGGACACCCTGGTCCGCCGTCCCGGGTTCCAGCATGTGATCGTCACCGGCCGGGATGCGCATCCCCGCCTGGTGGCCGTGGCCGATCTGGTCGCCGAGTCGGTGGTCGTGCGCCATCCCCTGGAGTCCGGGCAACCCGGACAACGGGGCATCGAGTGGTGAGGGCAGGCCGCGCCACAACCTCGATCTGCGGTCGGCCGGAACGCCGCGACCCGCGACCCGCGTGCCCGAGGGCACGCGGGTCGCACAACGCCAGGTTCGAGGTCCCTGTTCGCCAGGTTCGAGGTCCCTGTTCCGGAAGGGTGCCTACTCCGTCATCGCGCGCAGCATCCAGGCCGACTTCTCGTGGGTCTGCTGCCGGCGCACGGCAAGGTCACAGGTCGGCTGGTCCCCGACCTTCTCGGCGACCGTGAACGCCGCTGCCGCCGTGCGGGCCACGGCCTCGTTGTCGGCGGCCAGGGCCTCGACCATCTCCGTGGCCCTGGGTCGGCCGGTGGCCTCGTCGATCGTGGTCAGCGCGGCGAACTCGGCGTAGGAGCCCGGGGAGTACTGGCCCAGCGCCCGGATGCGCTCGGCGATCTCGTCGACGGCCAACGCGAGCTCGGTGTACTGCGTCTCGAAGAGCAGGTGCAGCGCGGAGAAGTTGGGGCCCACCACGTTCCAGTGGAAGTTGTGTGTCTTGAGGTAGAGCGTGTACGAGTCGGCGAGCAGCCGCGAAAGATCCGCGGCGACGGTGGCGCGGTCCTCGGCACTGAGCGAGTAGCTGTTCGATGTCGACATGTCGCAGAACCATCCTGTTCCGTGATCGGTGCCCTGAGTCCGTCCCGTGCATTCTGCCCACCGGACCGAGGGCTGTGCTCGTGGTCTCTGGTGGCTCGCCGGTCGCGCGGGTGTGTCGGCGGCTGCGCTCGTGGCCTCCGGCGGCTCGCCGGTCAGCGCCCGGTGCGGCGTTCGTGGTCGAGGAAGCCGTTCTCCTGCGCGGGGATCACCGAACGGACCGCGAAGTAGGGCACGGACCACAGCGGGGTGTCCCGGAGCTCCTCGAACAGATCTGTCCAGGCGAGGATGTCGCGGGTACGTGCGACGAGCACGTCCGAGGGCTCGGCGCACCATGCCTCGGCGTCGAACCAGCGCAGCTCGACGTCGCTGTGCTTGGCCAGCACCGGCGCGACGTGGGCCGCGATCACCTCCCGGCGTTGTGCCCGGGTCAGGGCCAGCCAGGCGGGGGTGGCGGTGAGATGGACGAAGAAGGTCAGCTCCGGGGGTTCCACGCCCCCATCCTGGGTGCCCGGCGTCCGGCGCGCCTGCCGGCGATCACCGTGCCGGATCGGGATATTCCCCGGCCCGGCTCACTCCTCGTCGGCCTGGATCCGCGCGACCGTGGTGCCCGGGCCACCCGGAGCGGGGGCACCACCGTCCGCGGTCGCCGTCTGGGCCGAGGCCCTGGCCACTGCTTCGGCCGCGAGTGCCTCCGCTTCCGCCTGGGCCTCCGCCCGGGCCTCCTCGTAGCGCAGGCGGAGAATCTCGTGCTCGTGGGCGCGCTGGTAGCCCTGCACGATCGAGGCGATCAGGTGGGCGCCGAATGCGCAGCCGGCCGTCATCACGGCTCCGCGCAGGAGCGCGGTGTCCATGCTGATCTGCCCGCTCTGCACCATCGAGTACAGCTCGGGTCCGGCGAGGACGGCGGTCAGACCCACGCCGACGGTGACGGGATGCACGACTAGCGGGGGCGGATCATGCGAACTGCTCCGCGGCCCCGAGCCGGGCGCAGAGCAGTGCCGCCCACCCGACCCGGTCGGCCGGGATGCCATCGAGCCGCACCACCGGCAGGTCGAGGCGCAGCACGGACGCCGGGTCCGGCACGTCGATCGCGCCGTCCACGGTGAGCGCATGCACCTCGCCGAGGGACTCGACCCACCGGGCCGCCTCCTCGATGGGCTGGCGCGCGTCGATCACGACCACGACGAACCCCGCCCTCAGCTCGTTCAGCGTCTCCCGCACGGTCTCGGCGTCGCAGTAGCCGGCGGTCTCCACGGCCACGGCGACCGGACGGGCCCGATCGGCCTCGGCGATGGCGGCCTGACGGGCGGCACCGGCGCGGGCCGGGATCACGACCACGCGGCGCGGGATGTTGCCGTCGGGCAGGTCCACGGCACACCGGTACGCCTCGAGCTGGACCACCTCGGGGTCTCCGACGACGGCGATCACGTCGACGTCGAAGTCGGGGTCGGCCTCGGGCATCCGTTCCAGCATGGCGAGCACGGCGGTGAAGCGGTCACCGCCGCGCAACCGGCGGGTCCAGCCCACCGGCACGCCGAGCGCGCGCAAGGCCCGTCGATCCGCGGCGACCCGGTCGTCACGGCTGGCGGCCAGTTGTTCGTCGGCATCGTCGGCGCCGCGGCGGGGGGTCGGCAGGCCCGGACGTCCGGTGCCGGACGCCGTCGCACGCCGGGGGGCGGGCTCGACCGGGCTCGTCGGCTGTGCGTACTCGGCTGGTGCTGGTGCTGGTGCTGGTGCACCGGCCGCCGGGTGAACGGGATCGGCCGCCGGCCGGCCCACCTCGGCCGGTGGCGGCTCGGGGTTGCGCTCCTGTCCCTGGACGGCTGATGGGGCAGCCACCGAGACGGCCACCGGAGCAGTTGTCGGGACGGCCACCGGAGCCGTGGGGGCCGGGATCGGTTCGGGGGCAGGACCAGGGGCCGGTCGCGGGGTGGGCCGGCCCTGCGGCGCGGGGTCCTCGTGGGCCATCAGGTCCGGAGCCGTTCGGGCGGCAGGGACGGGAGGCCGGGCCGGATCGCCCGTACCCGCGGTGAGCTCGGCCTGCGGTCCGGGGACCCGTTCCGCGGTGACCGTCGCCGGCACGTCTCCCGTCCTGGCGCCTGCGTCCCCCGGCACGGAACCGACGTTCTCGGTCAGGGGGGCGACGTCCACCGGCATCGGTGCGGTGCCGGCGGCGTCCTGACGGAGCTGATCGAGCAGGGCGGTGAACGCCGGGCGGGTGGTCGAGGGCACACCGCCCTCCGCGGAGGGTTCGTGCGGGACACCCTCACCGGCCCCGGGGAGATCGAATGCGGCGGCGCGTCCGGTGGCCTCGGCGAATGCCCGCCGGGCCGCGTTCATGGTCACCGCCCGGGCGGCCGCGCGCTCGGCGGCGCTGACCCGATCGGCCATCCCGAGCAGGCCGTCCGCCGCCAGCTGCCCTGGCACCGGGGTGCGCCGAGTCCCGGGGCGGGGGTTCTCGTCGGCCAGTTGATCGATCACCTGGGTCACCGCCGTGAAGACGTCGTCACCCGAGCCCACGGCCCCTCGTCGGGGATCGCGGGCGGTCGGGACGGATGGGCTGGGCATGTCCGGGATCTCCACCGCGACCTCGAAGCCCTCCTTGGCGAAGAAGCCCATGAAGCCGCCCCGCCGCACCTTCTCCGCCCGCACGATCCGGGCATGGGTGCCGCCCTCGGCGTGGGCGCGGCTCAGCAGAGCCTCGAGGTCTGTCCCCTCAAGCAGCAAATTCGTGGCCACGGCTCACCTGTCCGACGGTATCGATCTGGTGGACGCCGGTCGTCTCGGCGAAGCTGATGACCGGAAGTTGCGGGATGCTGGCGCGCAGCAGCCGCCGCAGCGGCAGGCGCAGGGGCCCCGAGACGAGGAGAACGGGCGAGAGGCCCCGGTTCTCCGCCGCGGTGACCAGGCGGTTCAGGTCGGCGACCATGCGCTGGGCCGCGATCGGGTCCACCGCCATGACGACACCCTGGTCGCTGGCCCGCAGGGCCTCGGCGAGTTCCTGTTCCAGGGCCGGGTCGAGGGTGATCGCCGGGAGCGTGCCCTCGGCGGCGTAGGCCGCGGTCAGGGCCGGGCCGAGGGCCGATCGGGCCGCCTCGAGCAGCGCATCCGGGTCGGTCGTGGCGCGGGCCCGCTGGCCGATGCCCTCCAGGATCCGTCCGAGGTCCCGGATCGAGACCTGCTCCTCGAGGAGGCCCTGGAGCACGCGCTGGGTCGTGGCCAGCGGGATCAGGCCTGGGATCAGCTCCTCGACCGCGGCGGGGCGTTCGGCCTTGAGCACGTCGAGGAGGTCGCGCACGTCGTCCAGCGAGAGCAGCCGGGCCGCGTGCTGGCGGACCATCTCGGCCAGGTGCGTGGTGACCACGGCGGCCCGCTCGACGAGCGTGGCCCCGGACAACTCGGCGGTCGCGCGGTGCTCGAGGGGCACCCAGACCGCGGGTAACCCGAAGACGGGTTCGGTGGTCCGCCGTCCGGGCAGCATCTCGGGGGCGTCACCGATCGCGAGCAGGTACCCGGCCGGTGCCTCCCCGGTGGCCACGCTCACCCCGGCCACCCGGATCTCGTAGGTGCCCGGGGCGAGCATCGCGCCGTCCCGGGTACGCACCGGCGGCAGCACGATGCCCAGGTCCAGCACCGTCTTGCGGCGCAGCGCGCGCACCCGGTCGAGCAGGTCGCCGCCCCGGCCGGGGTCGACGAGGTCCACCAGATCGGGGGCCAGCAGCAGTTCGAGGGGGTCGACCTTGAGCGAGTCGGTGATCGGGTTGGGCTCGGTGCCGGGGGCGCCGCCCGCGACCTCGGTCGCGGTGGCGGCCGCGCCCGGGGACGAGGTGCCCCCGTCCGCATCCGTTTCGCTGGAGTGGGCCGAGGCGGCCAGCACCAGGATCCCGGCGATCAGGAACGGCAGCTTGGGCATGCCCGGCAGCAGCATGAGCGCGAGCATGGCGGCACCGGCGATGCGCAGCGCCTCCCGGTGCCGGCCGAACTGGCCGACCAGGTCGGTGCCGACGTCGCCCTCACTCGTGGACCGGGTGACGATGACGCCAGTGGCCACGGAGAAGAGCAGCGCGGGGATCTGCGAGACCAGGCCGTCCCCCACGGAGAGCAGGCTGTACTTGTTGATCGAGTCCCCCGCGGACAGCCCGTGCTGCAGCATCCCCACGGCGAACCCGCCGACGAGGTTGACGAGGGTCACGATCACCGCCGCGACCGCGTCACCCTTGACGAACTTGGTGCCGCCGTCCATGGCGCCGTAGAAGTCGGCCTCCGCGGCCACCTCACGACGGCGTCGGCGCGCCTCGTCCTCGTCGATCAGGCCGGCGTTCAGGTCGGCGTCGATCGCCATCTGCTTCCCAGGCATCGCGTCCAGGGTGAACCGGGCACCCACCTCGGCGACCCGCGCCGCGCCGTTCGTGACCACAGTGAGTTGGATGATCACCAGGATCGCGAAGACCACCAGCCCGATCACGAGCGATCCGCCGATCACGATGTGACCGAACGAGTCGATGACGTGACCCGCGAAACCGTCCCGCAGGACCAGCCGGGTCGAGGAGACCTCCAGGGCCAGGCGCAGGATCGTGCCCACGAGCACGAGGGTCGGGAAGACCGAGAACTCCAGTGGCTTGCGCACCTGCATGGCGACCAGCAGGACGACCAGGCTCCCCGCGATGTTCATCGCGATGAGCACGTCGAGCAGGGTCGACGGCAGCGGGACGACCATCATCACGACGACGGTCACCACGACCACGGGCACTGCGAGGCGAGCCAGGCGGCCGGACGACATCGGACCTCCACACGTGCGGCCGTGCGGGTGAGGTCCGCCGACCACGTGGCTGAGGGTGCGCGGGGTCCGTGCGCGCTGATGGCCGTCCGTGGCTTCTCGGTCTATCGGCGTGGCGAGTGGCGAACTTGAGTCGGGAAGGCCTCCGTCGGGGTGAGGGGTACGGCCGCTCGGGTGAACCCCGGCCGTCACCCTTGACGGTGGGCCCGGGCCTTGTTCTCGCGGGCCGTGCGCAGCTCCTGGCGGCGGCGGGAGCGCAGATCACCCCTGGACGGCACGCGGGGCACCGGGATCGAGTGCAGCGGGCGCCGCACCCCCGCATTGCGTCCGGGCCGTCCCGCGGCCATCACGAACGCCAGGATCCGGGCGACCGCGACGTACAGCTCCGAGGGGATCTCGTCGTCGAGATCACAGACGCGGTACAGGGCACGGGCGAGCGCCTTGTCCTCGACGACGGGGACGCGGTGCTCGTGCGCGACCTTCCTGATCTTCGCGGCCAGCGCGCCCGCGCCCTTGGCCACCACCCGCGGGGCTCCGCGCAGCGGTTCGTAACGCAGGGCGATCGCCAGGTGGGTCGGGTTCACCAGCACGACGTCCGCCTCCCGGACCGCGGAGAGCATGCGGTTGCGGCTGATCGCGAGCTGACGTGACCGGATCGCACCCTTCACCGCCGGATCGCCCTCGGTCTGCTTGAGCTCGTCCTTGATCTCCTGGCGGGACATCCGCAGCTTCTTCATCACCGAGTGCCGCTGGTAGCCGTAGTCGCCCAGGGCCAGGAGCAGGCCGACCGCGCTCGCGGCCCAGACCGTCGTCTCCAGCCCGTGCCGGGCCCGGTCGAGGGTCGTGGCGAGTGGCACGATCCCGCGCCCGGCCAGGTCGGTGACCAGCGAATGGCCGGTCAGGTACACGACCAGGGCCAGGACGAGCATCTTCACGAAGGCCTTGAGCGCCTCCCAGGCAGCGTGCGGGCCCACCATGCGGCGCAGCCCCTGGGTGGGCTTGAGCCGGGAGAACTTGGGTTTGAGCACCGCGGCGCTCGGGTGGACGCCCTGAGCCGCGGTCGCGAGAAGGGCACCCACCGCGGCGGCCGCGCACATCGGGCCGCAGGAGACGATCACCGCGGTGGGGACCGCGGCGAGGGCGTGCAGGGCCCGGGCCGGGCTGGGGTCCGCGGCCGTGGTGGGGATCAGGGCCAGCGCGCGGCGGAAGCGGTCCGTGGTCGCCGAGGCGGTGAGCGGCAGAACCGCCATGGCCGCGGCGATCCCCACCCAGGTGGCCGGGTCGTGGCTGCGCGGGAACTGCCCCTCCTTGCGGGCCTCGCGCAGCCGCCGTGGGGTCGGCTTCTCGGTCTTGCTCTGCTCGCCGGCCATCAGCTCGTCATCCGCCCACCAGGTGTTCGATGCCCAGGACGGCGTCGGTGACCACCGCGTGGAGCACCTGCGGGAACTGGACGACCACCAACCCGGCGAGCAGGAGCGTGAGCAGGATCTTCAGCGGGTAGCCCAGGGAGAAGGCGTTGAGCGCGGGGGCCGCGCGGGTGAGCAGGCCCAGGCAGAGGTCGGCGATGAGCAGGGCGGCCATGACCGGGGCGGCGATCTCCAGGCCGGCGACCATGAGCTGGCCGACGTCCTCGGTGACCGCCCGCGCCAGGGCGGTCGGGGAGAGCCGCGGTTGGGGCATGGCGGTGACCGACCGCGTGAGGCCCGCGAGCACCATCAGGTGCCCGTCGCCGACGAAGAGGAGGGCGGCGGCGACCAGCTGGGTGAGCCGGCCCATCACCGAGGTCTGCACGAGCATGAGCGGGTCCAGGCCCATGCTCACCGTGAACCCGCCGAGGTTGTCGATGACGTCCCCGACGAGTTGCAGCGTGGACACGGCCACCAGCACGAAGAGACCGAGAGCGGCCCCCATGCCGACCTGCAGCGCTGCCTGCAGGTAGAGCTCGCCCGAGGCGAGCGGCGGGGCGGTGGGTGCGAGGCGTGCGGACAGGGGCAGTGCCAGGGCGATCGCGGTGGCCACCCGCGCCTGCATCGCGACGCTGCGGAAGTTGAACGGGGGCGCCACCAGGACGAAGCCCCCGGTGCGGGCCAGGGTGAGCAGGAATCCCGCGAGCGTGCTCTGCCCGATCGCCAGGGTGTCGTAGCCGAGGGACGGCGGCAGGAGGGCGCTCAGCGATGGTGACGACAGCGCGCTGAGCGCGGGGGAAGACAGTGCGCCCGGCGACCGGGAGGACAGGGTGCCCAGCACCGGGGGCGCGAGGGCCGCCAGCGCGGGCGGGAGCAGGGCGGGCAGGGGCACCGGAGTCTCGGTACCGGCGCGGGATCAACCGGCGTTGATGAGGTCGGGCACCATCGCGAACAACTGGTGCGTGAAGCCGACCAGCACCCGCAGCGCCCAGGCTCCGGTGAGCACCATGACGATCCCGGCGACCGCCAGCTTGGGCAGGAAGGTCAGCGTGGACTCCTGCACCTGGGTGGCGGACTGGACGATGGACAGCACCAGGCCGACGGCGAGGGTCGCGATGAGCACCGGTCCGGCCACCTTGGTGGCCGTGAGCAGGGCCGAGGCGACGATCTGGATCACCAGGTTGTCCATCGGGCTCCTCCGTGAGGTCGGGACCAGGGCCGGCGTAGGGGTGGTGACGGGGGCATCGACCGGGGTCGGGTCGGGGCCCGGGTGGGTTTCACCTGCGTCCCCGGTTCAGTGGTAGCTGCCGAGCAGGGTGGTGACGATCAGCCCCCAGCCGTCGACCATGACGAAGAGGAGCAGCTTGAACGGCAGCGACACCAGGGACGGCGGCAGCATGACCATGCCCAGGGACATGAGCACGGCACTGACCACGATGTCGATGACCAGGAACGGCACGAAGACGACGAATCCGATGATGAATGCCGCCCGCAGCTCGCTGAGCACGAAGGCCGGGATGAGGGTGCGCATGCTCACCGCGAACCGGTCCTTGGGCAGTTGCTCGCCCGCGGCCTTGGTCATCAGGGCGAGTTCCTCGCCGCGGGTGTGCGCGAGCATGAAGTCCCGCAGCGGCGCGGAGCCGTCCGTGAACGCCTGCGCGGACGTCTTGGTGCCGGCCAGATAGGGCTGCACGCCCCGGCTGTTCATCGCGTCGAGGGTGGGGCCCATGACGAACAGCGAGAGGAACAGGGCCAGCCCGATCAGCACCTGGTTGGGCGGCACGCTCGGGGTGCCCAGCGCCGTGCGGGTCAGCGAGAGAACGACGACGATCTTCGTGAACGCCGTGCACATCAGCAGGACCGCGGGGGCCACGCCCAGCACCGTGACCAGCACGATGATCGTGACCACCTGGCTGGGGCGCCCCGGCACCGAGACGGACACGGAGCCGGACGAGCCGCCGGCACCCGCGGGGGCACTCGGACCCACCGGTGGTGAGGGTGTGGGCACCGCGGCGGGCAGCCCGGCCCGGAGGAGATCTACCTGGGCGGGTACGACCTGGGCCGGCACGACCTGGGCCGGCCGGGTTCCGGGTGCCGCGGCGTGAGCGGCGGCGGGCAGTGTCAGCAGTGCGGCCGTGCCGAGCAGGAATGCGGCGCCCAGGGTGCGCAGGCGGGCCCTCGTGGGCATCTCAACCGCGCCGGATGGTCAGGTCGCGCAGGGCCTCGATGCCCTGACGCCACGTCGTGGGGGAGAGCACGGAGCCGCTGTTCCGACGGAGGGTGCGGGCGTCCGCGGGTGGGGTGCGGCCGGCACCTGCGGGACTCCCGGTCCGACGGTCCGGGGCACCCGGTTGGGTCCCGCGGCCACGGCGGCGGCCGCGACGCCCGCCGCGCTCGTCCTGGGCCAGGTCGAGCTCCGTCGGCGGCAGGCCGAGCGACCCGCGGCGGTCGTAGAGCGCACCCGCGCCGTCGAGCACCGGGGCGAGCAGGTCGAGCCCGTCGTCGACCAGCGGTCCCTCGTCGCGTCCCGCGTCGACCGCGCCCGCGTCGTCCAGATCCAGCAGCCCGCCGTCCTGGCCCGGGATCGACCCGACCGTCCACCCGGGGGGGCCTCCGGCCGTGCTGCCCCCCCGCCGGGAGCGGTCCTGGGCCGTCGCGTCGGCGGTCCGGCGCGGGTCCTGCGCGGTGGTCCGCGAGGACGGGCGCCGGCTCGCCGGGCCGTCCTGCGCGTGCGGCTGCTCCGCGCGGGCACGGGCCGCCGGAACGAGCCGGAACCCGCCCAGCTCCACGCCCCCGTCCGCGGACATCGGGCCGGTGGCCGGTGCCGTGCGGTCGTGGGCCGGCATGGACCGGCGCAGGTCCACCTGGGACGCCGCCGGAGCGGGCCGCCGGAGGCCCAGGCCGCCGGACACCGCGGCGGCCCGGACCAGGTCGTGGGTCTCCGGGTCGAGTTCGGCCAGCATGGAGACCTGGTGCGAGGTGACGCCGAGCAGCAGGGCGCGGTCGCCGATCTCGACCACCGCCACCGAGGCCTCGCGGGACAGCCCGGTGCGGTGCAGCACCCGCACCGCACCCTCCTTGCGGAGCAGCGCTCCCCGGCGTACCGCGCGGGCGAGCACCGCGGCCAGCACGAGCACCACGACGAGGGACCCGCTGACCCGGGCCACGAGCATCAGGTCGTCGGCGGCGTTCATGACGCGTCCGGGGTGACGATCTCGGTGATGCGCAGGCCGAAGCTCTCGTCGACGACCACGACCTCGCCGCGGGCGAGCAGCGTCCCGTTCACCAGCAGATCGGCCGGGGACCCGGCCAGCCGGTCCAGTTCCACGACGTCACCGGGGGCCAGGGCGAGCAGTTGTCGCACGGTCATCCGGGTGCGGCCCAGCTCGCAGGTCACCTCCATCTCGACGTCCCGGAGCATGTCGATGCCCCAGCTCCGGGCCGCGCTCGCGGCGGTCGCGGCGTTCTTGCGGCCGCCGCCGATCGGCACCGCCGAAGTGAGCGAGACGCCGATCAGGGCCCTCGTCGTGCCGTCGGCCAGCAGCGGGACGAGCACCGTGGTGCCGCCCGCGAGTACCTCGAAACAGTCCTCGGTGGCGATCTGGGTCGGGTTGCCGTCGACGCGTCCGTGCAGCTTGTCGGCCACGGCGTCCAGGGCGGGTCGCAGCGCCTGTGCCGGTTCGAGGTCCCCGAACGGGGTGCCCGACAGGGCGTCCACCAGGTCCTGGCCGACGACGAGCAGGATCTTCCCCTCGGCGCCCCCGCCCACGTACGCGGTGATCGCGGCCCCCGCCGGGTCGGGCAGGCTCACCTCGGCCGGGTCGGCCACCACGGATCCCAGGGTGAGCGGGGATGCACTGGGGATCTGCGGCAGGGCCGCCGTCACTGCGGTCGTGACGAGCTCCGCCGCCGCACGCCAGGCATCGGTACCGGTGTCGACCTGACCCGGTACGAGCGGCGAGGCAGAGAAGGCCATAGTGATCCCTTCACACGGACGTCGCGGTCACGGTGCCGCCACGATGAGGACGGCGAGCTTGCGGCCGCTGGTGCCGGGGATGGCGTGGGCGAAGGTGGTGCTCGCGGAGGTCACCGACAGCGGTGCGGTGGTGCGGTGCCCCAGGGGCAGGACGTCGCCCACCGCGAGCCGGCCGATCTGTTGCGAGGGCAGCCGGACCGGGTCGAAGCGCACGACCACGTCCACGGCGACGTCGGCGAGCCGCCGGGTGGTCAGTACCGCCGCCTGTTGACGCAGCCGCGCGCGCTCGCCGTCCATGTCGCTGCGGGAGAGTTCCTCCAGCGCCGGCTCGAGCATCGCGTAGGGCCAGCACAGGCTCATCTCGCTGGACCGCTTGCCCACCGTGATGTCGAACCGCGCGACCACCACGGGGTCCGTGGCGGCGGCGGCCTGGACGAACTGGGCGTTCCCCTCCAGGGCCAGGAGCTGGGGCGACACCGCGGCCACCGGCTCCATCGAGTACTCGAGCTCGCGCACGAGCCGGGCGATGAGCACTCGCATCAGGGCCTGCTCGATGTCCGTCAACGGGCGGTCCGGCTGCTCGATGGTGCCCGGACCGCCGAGCTGGTGGTCGACCATGGTGAGCAGGGTGTTCAGGTCGACGTTCAGCAGGGCCTTGCCGGAGAGCGGTTCGAGGGAGATCACGGCGCAGACGCTCTGGTCCGGCAGGGCCGTGAGGAACTCGTCGTAGCTGAGTTCCTCGATCCGTGCATTGCTCAACACGCACACCGCGCGCAATGAGGTCGTCAGGTAGGTGGTGGCCTGGCGTCCGAACGTGGCGGTGGCGAGGCGCAGGGCATGGGTGTGTTCGCGGGCCAGACGCACGGGACGACGGAAGTCGTACGTGCGTGCTTCCCCGCGTCTGCGCCGCGAGGAGGCGATCGCCTGATCGGAGTAGCCCACGGTGTGGGCATCGGTGGCTGACGTCGGTGGCTTGAGTGCCCCGGACGGCGGTGTCGTCCGGGCGGGTCAGTCGGCGGTGCCGTCCACGGCCCGCCGCCGGGAAGCGAAGGGCCGTGGCGGCTGCGG
>CAZOWW010000027.1:0-44356 GCA_964583765.1 uncultured Kineosporiaceae bacterium | reverse complement strand
GCGTGCCCGCCGGGGGCGGGGTCGCCTCGGGGGCGTGTCCCGGCCGGCGCCCGGTCGCCGTCCCCGATCGCCGGAACCGCCCGGCGTCTGAGCCTCGTCCGAGGGGGCGGTGCCCGGAAACTCGTGCCGGACGGTTCCGCCGCGTCACCTACCCTGTTCCCCGTGAGCCAGACCGCCGCGCACCCCACGCCCCGGCCGGACGACCCGGCCATCGACCCCGGCACGCCGGACACCGCCGAGGAAGCCCTCCTCGCGGGGCTGGACCGCTGGCAGGAGCTGCCCAGGGTGCAGCAGCCGGACTGGCCGGACGTCCAGGCCCTGGACGCCGCGGTGGCCGAACTGGCCGCGTACCCGCCGCTGGTCTTCGCCGGGGAGTGTGACGAGCTCAAGGCGGGTCTCGCCGCGGCCGAACGGGGCGAGGCGTTCCTGCTGCAGGGCGGTGACTGTGCGGAGACCTTCGCGGCGGCCACCGCCGACCGTATCCGCAACAAGATCAAGACAATTCTGCAGATGGCCGTGGTCCTGACCTACGGGGCCAGCCTGCCCGTGGTCAAGGTGGGCCGCATGGCGGGCCAGTACGCCAAGCCTCGCAGCAAGCCCACCGAGATCCGGGACGGCGTGGAACTGCCGGCCTACCGCGGGGACACGGTCAACGACTACGCGTTCACGACGGCGGCCCGCACCCCGGACCCGCAGCGGCTGCTGCGGGCCTACCACACCAGCAGCGCCACGCTGAACCTGATCCGGGCGTTCACCAAGGGCGGCTTCGCCGACCTGCGCCAGGTGCACGAGTGGAACCGCGGTTTCCTGGCCAGCTCCGCCAACGCGCGTTACGACGTGCTGGCCAGGGACATCGACCGGGCCATGCGATTCATGGCCGCCTGCGGCGGCGGCGCCGACGCCCTGCGCACGGTCGACTTCTACGCCGGCCACGAGGCCCTGCTGCTGGACTACGAGCGCCCGCTCATCCGCATCGACTCCCGCACTGGACAGCCCTACGACGTCGCCGCGCACTTCCTGTGGATCGGCGAGCGCACCCGGCAGATCGACGGCGCGCACGTGGACCTGCTCTCGCGGGTGCGCAACCCGCTGGGGGTCAAGCTCGGCCCGACGACGACCCCCGCCGAGGCGCTGGCGCTGGTCGAGCGGCTCGATCCCGACCAGGAACCCGGGCGGCTCACCTTCATCACGCGCATGGGCGCCCCGCGCATCCGCGAGGCGCTGCCGCCGCTCGTGCAGGCGGTGACCGAGGCCGGGGCCAAGGTGGTCTGGGTCTGCGACCCCATGCACGGCAACACCTTCGAGTCGGAGTCCGGCTACAAGACCCGCCGGTTCGACGAGGTGATGGACGAGGTGCTCGGCTTCTTCGAGGTGCACCAGGCGCTCGGTACCGTGCCCGGAGGCCTGCACGTCGAACTCACCGGGGACGACGTCACCGAGTGCCTGGGTGGCTTCGAGCGCATCGACGACCAGGACCTGGCCACGCGGTACGAGACCCTGTGCGACCCGCGGCTGAACCACCAGCAGTCGCTGGAGATGGCCTTCCAGGTCGCCGAGATGCTCGCCTCGCGCTGACCAGGCTGGGCTGAGCCGGCTGGGATGAACAGAGCGGACGGGGTGGGATGAGCCGAGGTGGAATGAGCGGAGCGGGCGGTCCGGGCTGGGTGGACCTGCGCTCGGACACGGTGACCCGACCGACTGCGGCGATGCGGGAGGCGATGGCCCGCGCCGAGGTCGGGGACGACGTGTACGGCGAGGACCCTGAGCTCAACGCGCTGGAGGCCGAGGTCGCCGCCCTGCTCGGGCACGAGGCCGGGCTGTTCACGCCCTCCGGGTCACTGGCCAACCAGCTCGGGGTGCGGCTGCTCGTCGAGCCGGGCCAGGAACTGGTCTGTGACGCCCTGGCGCACGTCGTGCGGGCCGAGCTGGGCGCCCACGCGGTGCTGGGCGGGGTGACCACCCGCACCTGGTCCTCCCCGGGCGGCGTGCTCGACGCGGACCGGGTGCTCGAGCTGGTCGTGCCGGACGCCGGGCCGTACCAGGTCTCCACCGCGGCGGTCGCGGTGGAGAACACGCACAACTTCGGCGGGGGCACGGTGCAGCCGCTCCAGGAACTGCGTGCCCTGCGTGAGGGCACCGCGGTGCTGGGGATCCGGGTGCACCTGGACGGCGCCCGCCTGTGGAACGCGCACGTGGCCACGGGCACGCCGTTGGCCGAGTACGGCGCGCTCGCGGACACGGTCTCGGTGTGCCTGTCCAAGGGGCTCGGTGCCCCGGTCGGCTCGGTGCTGGTGTCCTCGGCCGAGCGGATCGCCCGTGCGCGGGTCTGGCGCAAGCGGCTCGGGGCGGGCATGCGCCAGGCCGGGATCCTCGCCGCCGCCGGCCGGTACGCCCTGCGCGAGCACCTGGCACGGCTCGCCGACGACCACCGCAGGGCCCGCACCCTGGCGGAACGGATCGCCGCGATCGCCCCGCAGGTCTGCGACCCGCGGCGGGTCCACACCAACATCGTGATGCTCACCCTGCCCGCAGGTTTCCCCGGGGCGGCGGAACTGGCGGCCGCGGCGGCGGCGCAGCAGATCGCGGTCTCCGTGCTCGGTCGGGACCAGGTACGCCTGGTCACCCACCTCGACCTGGACGACGAGGGGACCGCACGCGCGGGCGAGGTGCTCGCCGGGCTGCTCGGGGTGTAGCCGCTGCTCGCGGTGTGACCGGGGGGCCCGTGGGTCCGTTGCGCCGGGTCCGGGTCCGCGGGAGGCGCCACCGGGACGGGGTCGGGTGGGCGGTGCCCTGGGCCGTCTCGGGGGTGCTGCGTGACGGCACGAGTTCGATCAGCAGCATCGCGGCGACCATGAGCGTCCCGCCGACGAGCGTGCGGGGCCCCGGACGCTCCCCGGCCAGGGCCACGGCGAAGAACGCGGTGAAGACCGGCTCGAAGGTCATGATGATCGCGGCCCGGGTCGCGCCCAGGTGCGCCTGCGCCCAGGTCTGCACGAGCAGGGCCAGCGCCGCCGCGAACACCGCGGTGTAGACCAGCACCGCCCAGACCCGTGGGCTGGTCGGCAGGTCGACGCCGTGCGGCGCGGCACTCAGCAGGCACACCAGCCAGATGCCCAGGGTCTGCCACACCGCGAGCCCGAGCGCGCGGTCCGCACCGGACCAGGCGCTCAGCCCGAGGATGTGCAGCGCGTAGAGCACGGCCGCGGCGAGCAGGAACAGGTGGCCGGGGCCCACGGAGAGTCCCCGCAGGGACAGGGCGGCCAGAGCCCCGGTGGACAGGGCGACGGCGCACCAGGTCACCGCGGTGGTGCGCTGGCGCAGGATCACCCGGGCGAGGACCGGGGTGGCGACCACGTACATGCCGGTGAGGAAGCCGGAGACGGACGCCGGGGTCCGGGCCAGACCGAAGGTCTGCAGGAGCTGCGCCAGCCCGTAACAGGCCCCGAGCAGCAACCCGAGCCTCGCGGCACGACGGGGGAGCCGGAGCGCCTGCCGCCCGGCCACGAGCACGAGGACGATCAGGGCCAGGGTGAACCGCACGGCCAGGAAGTCGGTGACCGGCATCCGGGCGACGGCGTCCTTGATCAGGACGAAGGTGGAGCCCCAGACCGCGGTGACCCCGACCAGGGCCAGCGAGGCCAGCCGGGCGACCCGCCGCAGGGCCGGGTCCGGCGGCGGGACGGGCCCCCGGCTGGGTGGTGGGCCGGAGACAGGGCCCTGGGCGGGGCCGGATGCCGAGCTGGAGCCAGGGCCGGGCGGTGGGCCGGAGGCAGGGTCGGGCGGTGGGCCGGAGGCAGGGTCCTGGGGAGGGTCGGACGCCGGCCGGGGACCGCGACCGACCCTCAGACCGTCGTGAGAGTGACGGTCGAACCCCGTGGTGCCGACGACCCACCTCCGGGGGACTGGGTGAGCACGCGATCCAGCACGCTCATGCCCTGACGCTTCACGTGGAAGCCCTTGGACTCCAGGAGCTTCTTGGCGTCAGAGTACTTCTGGTCCACGACGTGCGGGACGGGCACCATCACCGGTCCCAGGGAGATGGTCAGGTACACCACCGATCCCCGGGCCGCCGTACCGCCGAGAGGCCGTTGGGTGATCACCTCACCCTTGGGCACGTCGGCGTCGTACCGGACGGTGATCACCTCGCCCACGAGATGCCCGGCCACCAGGGTGTCCACGGCGTCGGTCTGCGGGGTGCGGCGCACGTCCGGTACGGGCACGGGAGCCGGGCCCCGGCTGAGTACCAGGTCGACCTCGTGGTCGAGCCGCAGCTGCTGTCCGGACGCCGGCATGGAGGAGACGACCCGCCCGGCCGGGACGTTCTCGTCGTAGGTCCGGCGTACGTCCCCGACCCGCAGCGACGCGTCGGAGAGCCGGGACCGGGCGGTGGCCAGGTCGATGCCGGCCAGTGGTGGCACGGCGGTGAGTCGGGGTCCCATCGACACGTCGAGGGTCACCCAGCTGCCGCGGCGTACCGACCGGCCCGGTCCCGGGTCGGAGTCCATCACCTGACCGGCCGGGACGGTGTCGCTGTACTGCTGGTGGATCCGGGCCCGCAGGCCCGCCGCCTGGAGCGTGGCGACCGCCTGGGGCTGCATCCGTCCGACGACAGGGGGGGTGGAGCGGTCGGCGCCGGGGCCGAGCAGCAGGTACCACGCTGTCCCGGCGGCCACCCCGAGCAGGGCCAGGAACAGCACGAGCACGATTCCCCGCCGACCTCGGCGGGCGCGTCCGCGTTTCCGGTCGGTGGCGTCGTCCTGACGTGGGCGGGGCGGTCCGGGAGTACCGGGGGGCGGTCGCCGCACGGAGAGATCCGCTGTCGGCACGCGAGCGGCTCCACGGCGCAGTTCGGGCAGCGCCGCCGTGGGGTGGAGGCCGCCGGACAGGTCGACGACCTCGGTCACGCCGGCGCCGCCCGCGGGACGGGCCTGCCCGCCGTTGCCGATCGGGATCCGGGGATGCCCCTCGGGCTCGGTGAGGTCGTGCGGTCTCGCGCTCCCGGCCTCCGGACTCCCGCTCGCGGGCAGGGGATCCGCGTGGTCGGTGGCTCCGGGGCGCACGGCACCCCAGGCAGCGGGAAGGGGCTTGCCGGACGGGTGGAGGCCGTCCAGAAGGGCGAGCGCTGCGCCCGCGTCGGCGGGCCGCTCCCGCGGGTCCCGCGCGGTGAGGGCGGCCACGCCCCGATCGAGTCCGGGGTCCAGGTCGGGGGCGAGGGCCGAGGCAGGCGGCACGCTGCGGTGCACGTGCTGGTAGGCGACCTGGATCGGGGTGTCCCCGGTGAACGGCTGCCGGCCGGTGAGCATCTCGAAGAACATGACGCCCGCGGCGTAGACGTCCCCCCGGGCGTCGCTGGCCTCGCCGGTGACCAGTTCCGGGGCGAGGTACGCCACGGTGCCGATCAGCGTCCCGGTGGTCGTGGCCGCGGTCACCGCGCGCGCGAGGCCGAAGTCGGCGACCTTGACCCGGCCCTCCTCGGTGAGGATCACGTTCTCCGGCTTGACGTCGCGGTGCACGAGGTGGGCCCGGTGCGCGGCCGCGAGCGCGTCCAGCACGGGTCTGATGATGTCCAGGGATTCCTGCGCGCCGAGGGCGCCCCGGTCGGTGAGCAGCTCGCGCAGGGTCAACCCGGGCAGGTACTCCATCGCCAGGTAGAGCAGGTCGCCGTCTCGGCCCTGGTCGAAGACCTGCACGACATTGGGGTGGGACAGGCGTGCCGCAGCCCTGGCCTCGTGCACGAACCGGCGCACGAACTGTTCGTCCGTGACCAGGTGCGGGTGCATGATCTTGACCGCGACGAGCCGGTCCAGCCTCTGGTCGAGCGCCGTGTACACGGTGGCCATGCCGCCGCCGGCGACCCGCGACCGCACGGCGTACCGGTCGTCCAGCACCCGCCCGACGATCGGATCCTGCACCGCGGTCCCCACGCCAGCAGTCTACGTTCGCCGGGTGCCGGGGACCGGGAGGCGACTACCGGAAGCGTGCGGTGAGTGTCTGCACCGTCGCCACGTACCGGCGGGTGTCCGCGTACAGCCCGTGCCGGTGCACCGATTCCAGTCCCTGGTAGTAGCCCGCAATGGCCTCGGGCACGTCGTCGGCCCGATCCAGCAGCGCCGACAGCAGTGTCAGGCCCGCGGTCACGTTGTCCCGGGCGTCGAGCAGGTCGAGGTGCCGACCGGCCACGCTCGAGCACCAGACGCCGGTGGACGGGATCACCTGCATGATGCCGATGGCGTTGGCGGCCGAGACCTGACGCTGGTTGAACGTGGACTCCTTGTAGGCGATCGCCTGGGCCAGGGCGGGGTCGACACCCATCCGCCGGGCCGTCGCCACCACCATCGTCCGGGCCTGCGCCCGCGTGGGCACGGCCATCCGGGCGAGCGCGGCACGGTTCGCGGCCGCCGAGTGGGCCACCGGAGCCGGCGCACCGGGCGTCGTCGAGCGTCCCGATCCCGAGTGCGAGCCCGGCTTGGAGCCGGAGCCCGGTCCGGAGCGGGTCGACGGACGTCCGGCACGGGGGGACGGCGTGCGAGCAGGGGCCGCGGTGTCCGAACCGGCGGTGCCGGGCAGCAGGAGCGTCTGCCCGATGTGCAGGATCGCGCCGCGGGGCAGGGCGTTGAGTTTCCGCAGGGTGGCGATCGTCGTGCCGTGGGCGTGGGCGATATGCGTCAGGGTGTCGCCGGCCCGGATCAGGTAGGGGTGGGTGGTGCCGGCGGGGAACGAGGACACCGGCCTGGACGTCTTCGGCTTGGTCGTCGGCGGCTTGCTCGTCGTCGGTCCGGATGTCGCTCGGGCGCTCGGGATCACCAGTTTCTGGCCGGGGCGGATCAGCGAGCGGCGGCCCAGGTGGTTGGCGGACAGGACGGCGTGGGTGCGCACCCCGAACCGATGCGCGATCCCGCTGACCGTGTCGCCGGCACGCACGACGTAGACCACCGGGCAGGGTCCGGCTGTCCGGCCGGTACGGGTGGCTCGCTGGGTTCGGGCGGGGCGAGGAGCGGCGAGTTGCCGGTCCCGGCTGAGTGCGGGAACCGGCGCGGACCTCCCGGTGGCCGCGAGCGGGGCATCGGGCTCGGCGTCCGGGCCGGGCTCGGTGTCCAGCGCGAGGTCCAGGGCGAGGTCGGTGTCCGGGGCGGGGTCGAGCCGGGGACCGGGGCGCAGGGGTGCCGTCAGCCGCGCCGTGGGGCGGGTCTCAGCGCTCTGCACGTGACCCGGGGCCGGGCCTCCCGCCACCAGGGCCGCCATGGCCAGGGGGACCCCGGCGTGCCGCAGCACCTCCTGCGGGCGCAACGCACCCCGGATCGAAGGGGCCCCCGGACGGTTCTCGGCGCCGGGCCGGTTGCCTGGGTCCTCCGGCGCCGGGAACTCCAGCGGCAGGAAGTCCTCGAAGAAGGGCAGCGCGGTCGCCGCGTCGTTCCCGGGGACGACCGTCGAGGACGGCGTGCGGGTCGAGGACGGCGTACGGGGTGTGGGGTGCTCGGTCATGGGTGCCCTCTTCGCCCAGGTCACGACAGAGACGCCCCGCCGCGCCACGAGGAGCCCCGGGACGGCCGACCCACGGGGCGGTAACGAAGAGTGACGTTACATGAACAATGAGCAATCATCGGGGCGGACGCGCGCTGCCGGGAACGACCATGGCAGTCTGTGGGTGTGAACGACCGCGTGGATGAGCTCGACGCACTGGTGGACGGCTGGCTGACCCTGCCCGACGCCGCGGAGCACTTGGGAATCGATGTGGGGCGGGTGCGTCGCCTGCTCCAGGACCGCTTTCTCGTCGGCGTCCGCCGGGGTGAGCGGAACGTGCTGCAGATCCCGGCCGCACTGCTGGCGGAAGGCGCGCCGGTGCCCGAACTGCGGGGCACCCTGATCGTGCTGGCGGACGCGGGGTTCAGCGACCCGGAGGCCGTGCGCTGGCTATTCACCCCCGACGACACCCTGCCCGGAACGCCCCTGGATGCGTTGCGCGCCGGTCGCAAGACCGAGGTGCGGCGTCGGGCGCAGGCCTCGGCGGTCTGAGCGCTCGGTCTCTGTTCGGGCCTCGACCTCGGTCGGGGCCCGGTATCGCCGACGCCCCTGAGGTGAGCTGTCAGCTGTCGATACCCCTGCTGCCGCGCGCCGGGACCGGTTCGCGAGCCACGGCGAGCCCGACACCGGGCTCGCCGGTGTCCTCAGGAGCCGCCGCCGGCCGGCGGGATCCGTCAGCCGGCGGTACCGGTGTCGACCCAGCGGCTCTGGTCGCGTCGCACGGCGCGGGCGTGCCGCAGGGCCGGGAGTGCCACGGCCAGACGGTGTCCCAGCGGGACGGCGATGCGGCGGGTGAGTACCTGGTAGCCGTTGCGCTCGATCTCGTCGAGGATCCCGCCGTACAGCGTGAACGCCGTGCGGATGCAGTCCCGGCTGGTGGGGTGCAGCATCTCGATGCCGGGTTCGGCGAAGGTGTACAGCGCCCGGGTCCGCTCGATCTCGAACTCCAGCAGGTGACGGATCGGCCGGGTGACCACCCCGGCCGCGAGGTCCGCCTCCTGCACGCCGAACACGTCGAGATCCTCCTGCGGCAGGTAGATCCGGCCGCGATCGCGCAGGTCCTCGCCGACGTCCCGGATGAAGTTGGTCATCTGGAAGGCCTGCCCCAGGGCTCGGGCCCGGGGCGCGGCCTGGGGCCCGACCGGTTCCAGGACCGGCAGCATCTGCAGGCCGATCACCGCGGCCGACCCGTACATGTACTTCTCGAGGTCGACATAGCGCGGGTAGCGCGCCACCGTGAGGTCCTGCTGCATGGACTCGAAGAACGCCTCGACGTGCGAGCGGGGGATGCGCCAGCGCTGCATGGTGTGCACCATCGCCCGGATCACCGGGTCGGTCGTGGGCTCGCCGGCCATCGCCCGCCAGAACAGGTCCGCCAGCCCGGCCAGTTCCTGCGGATCCGGCTCGGCCGTCGCGTCGACCAGTTCGTCCGCGCGCCGGGCGAATCCGTACAGCGCCCAGATGTACGGGCGCTTGGCCGGCGGCAGCAACAGACTCGCGAGGTAGTAGGTCCGCCCGTAGGCCGCGTGCAGGCGGCGACAGGCCTCGTACGCCTCGCGCAGCTCCGGTTCGTCGATGCCCGCTGCGTCCAGAATTCTGGCCCTCACTCGCGGAATCATGCCGCAGGTCCGTGCCCGGGCACAGCATTCCGCCCGATCTCGCCCGATCGGCGGTAGCCGGTCGGTCCGGTTCCGGCCGGTTCGGACCCCCTGCCGCGCGCCGGGCACCCGGGCTCCGTCCCGCCGGCCGGTGCCCGCGGAATCCTGGTCACGCGCGAACTCGCGGCTGCGGACCCAGCGTCCGCGTGGCTGTCGGAGGCCACCCGCGGGCGGCCTCCGACAACCCGGGATGCTCAGCGTGCGGTGGCGCCGTGCAGGACCTTCGGCAGAGGGATGGCCGAGGCCGGGCCGGCCGCGGTGAGGGTGAGACCAACCGCCACACCGGCGGCGAGGACACCGGCGGCCACCCGGCGGCCCCCGACGGTCCCGCTCTCGGTGCGGTGCCGGCCACGTGCCGCAGACTGGGTGGTGGGGATGTTCGTCGTGCTGCGAGTCAGGTACATGCGGACTCCTTGCGGAGAGGCACCCGTCGGCCGGGTGCGTGACATTCGTCCGGCACGAGATGTCTCGTCCGGTGAGGGGCGTCACCTGAGTGGGTTCACCCGTTCGGAGTAATGACACGTGCAGGGGTGACTTTCCGTTGCGTGGGGCCCGGCACCGGACGGGATCGGGCCCCCTGGACGGGGTCGCGACGGCGGCGCCTGGGCCGAGGGTCGCCGGAACGAGGGCGGGGCACCGGCGCCTGGGCCAGAGCCGCCGGAACAGGGTCAGGACACCGGTGTCAGGGTCCGGGCCGGGACCGGAACGCCGGAGTCGGACCAGGGTGCCACGCCTGCGCCCGGCACGGGAACCGGCAGGGAGGCTGTTCGACGGGACGGTTCGTCCTGCGGGAGAGTTCCTCGGCCGGGTAGGAGAGCTCCTCAGCCGGAGCGGGTCGGCCCCAGGATCCGCTCGGCGGCCAGGCGTCCCGAGACGAGGACCATGGGCACACCGACCCCGGGCCGGGTGCCGGATCCGGCGAACACCACGTTCTCGCCCCAGAGGTTGCCCGGCCGGAACGGCCCGGTCTGGGTGAGGGTGTGCGCGGCCGCGAAGGGCGTCCCGGCGGCCAGGCCGGACGCGGCCCAGTCGTGCGGGGTCGTGACGTGCTCGGTCTCGATCCCCTCGGCGAAACCGGGGTACCCGCGGTCCTCCAGGGTGCGCAGCACATGCTCCCGGTACGCCGGGGCGATCCGTGACCAGTCCAGCGGATGACCTCCCCGACGTGGCGCCAGATGGGGGGTCGGGAAGAGCACCGAGTAGATCGCCCGTCCGGGTGGGGCCAGGTCCGGGTCGGAGCGGGTGGGGGTGGTCACCAGGAACGACGGATCGGACATCGGTCTTCCGGCCGCCAGTTCGTCGAAGACCTCGCCCCAGGCCTGGCCGAAGTCGATCGTGTGGTGCGCGAGCTGGGGGAAGTGCTGCCGGGATCCGGCCAGCAGCAGGAAGCAGGAGGGCGAGTAGCGCAGCCGGCGCACCTGCGGGGGCGTCCTGCCCAGCAGGTCGCGCCAGGCCACCGGCAGATCGGGGGTGAGCACCACGGCATCGGCAGCGATCCGCTCGCCGTTCTCGGTGTGCACCGCCACCGCCCGGCGTCCGCGCAGCTCGATCCGGCTCACCGTCGTGCCGTAGCGGAACCGGGCGCCGTGGCGCTCGGCGGCCCCGGCGAGCGCCACCGGTACCGCGTGCAGACCGCCCCGGGGGAAGTACACCCCGGCCACCGAATCCATGTACGAGATCACCGCGTACACGGCCAGTGCCCGGTAGGGGGACATGCCCGCGTACATGGACTGGAACGAGTAGAGGCGCTGGGTGCGCGGATCGTGCAGGTACTGGCCGACCTTGGTGGAGAGCCGCCGGAACGCTCCCAGCGCGACGAGCCGGGCCAGGTCGCCGGTGAGCAGGTCGAGCGGTGAGTCGGTGTTGCGGTCGATGAAGGTCCGCATCTCGTGGCGGTACAGGGCCGAGACGAACTGGACGTACCGCCGGAACCCGGCGGCCTCGGCGCCCCCGATCACCCGCTCGATCTCGGCGGCCATCCGGTCGGTGTCCGCGTGCACGTCCAGGCTGGACCCGTCCGCGTACCGTGCGCGGTACAGGGGGCTGACCGGGCGCAGGTCGAGCCAGTCCGTCAGGGACTCCCCGACCGCGGCGAGGCAGTCCTCGATCAGATCCGGCATGGTCAACACGGTCGGGCCGGTGTCGAAGCGATACGTGCCCTCGGACGTCGTCCTCGTCAGCAGCCCCGCGCGGCCCCCGGGGCCCGGCGCGCGCTCCACCACCGTCACCCGCCGCCCGGCGGCGACCAGTCGCAGGGTCGCGGAGAGCCCGGCGAGCCCCGCGCCGACCACGACCACGTGGTCCGTGGGGCCGGAGACCGTACGGAGACGACCCGGCTGGCGCAACAGCGTGCGTGGGCTCATCGGCCCTCCTCCTGCGGGGGATCGGTCAGGCAGCGGTGCGGGACGAGGCAGCGGCCCAGGGCCGGGCGAAGGCACCGGGCCGGGCGAAGGCACCGGGTCAGGGAAGGCACAGGGTCAGGCGGAGCGGGCGGTCGCGGCCTCGACCAGCTCGTCGAGCACCCGCCGTGCGGGGTCGTGCAGCCAGGCCTCGGCCAGGGCGGACCTCGTCCGGCCGACCAGTTCGTCGATCAGGCGCTCGACGGCGTCCAGGGCACCGGTCTCCACGAGCACCTGACGCAGGTCGGCGACCCCCTGCGCCTCGAGATCGGGGTCGCCGAGCAGCCGGTGCACGATCTCTGCCTGGGCGGGGGAGGCCGCCTCCAACGCCTTGGCCACGAGCACCGTGCGCTTGCCCTCGCGCAGGTCGTCCCCCGCGGGCTTGCCGGTCCTTCGTGGATCACCGAAGACCCCGAGTACGTCGTCCCGCAGCTGGAACGCCTCGCCCAGTGGCAGGCCGAAGGCCGAGTAGGTCTCGAGCAGGCGGTCGTCGGCTCCCGCGAGCGCGGCCCCGATCAGCAACGGGTACTCCACCGAGTACTTGGCGCTCTTGTAGCGGATCACTTGGCGGGCCCGTTCCACCGCATGGCCCGATCCCCGGGGCGGGACGGCCTGCTCCAGCATGTCCAGGTACTGGCCGCCCATCAGCTGGGCCCGCATCCGGTCGAACAGGCGCTGACCGTGGGACAGCTGTGCGGGAGCCACCCCGCAGCCGGCGAAGATCTCCTCGCTCCAGACCAGGCACAGATCGCCCGCGAGTACGGCCCCGGCCAGGCCGAAGCGGTCGGCGTCCCCCTGCCACGACCGGCTCCGGTGCAGCGCGGCGAACCTGCGGTGGGTGGAGGGGATCCCGCGGCGGGTGTCGGAGTTGTCCATGAGGTCGTCGTGGATCAGTGCGGCGGACTGGAAGAACTCCATCGCGGTGGCGGCGGAGACGATGGACGGCGAGTCCGGGCCACCGGCCCCGCGCCAGCCCCAGTAGCAGAACGCTGCCCGCAGCCGCTTGCCCCCGCGCATGAGTTCACCGATCGCGTCCTGCAGGGGAGCGCAGTCGAGGCTCACGTCCTCCAGGGTCATGACCTGGCGGGCCAGGAAGCCGTCGATCTCCTTGTGGACCCGCGTGCGCAGGCCCTCCGCGTCCAGCGGGTGGACGGGGTCGTCACCGACAGGCACGAAACCTCCTCGGTCCCAGAGCACGCGCCCGGATCCGTGGGCCGCAGAGCCATTGTCCCGGATGGCCAGGGGCGGCGAGGCCCCGGTCGGCAAGCTTCCCCGCAGGTGATCGTCGGTCTCCCGGCCTGTGGCCGCCAGGGCTTCTCGGCCTGTGGCCGTCAGGGCTTCTCGGCCTGTGGCCGTCAGGGCTTCCGGCAACGGGGGACGACGCGGTGACGGCGACCTGGGCGGCAGGGCCCCGCCAGCGCCGGGAGAAACATAGGATTCGGACCATGTCGAGCGAGCCGCAGGTGGCGCAGGGCGCGGGCAGGACCGTCCAGGAACTGGTCGCGGAGGCACACCGCGAGGGCCGGCCGTCGTTCTCGATCGAGTTCTCCCCACCGCGGGACGACGCCGCGGAACTGCTGCTGTGGGACGCCGTCCGCCGGCTGGAGCCGCTCGCGCCCACCTTCGTCTCGGTGACCTACGGAGCCGGGGGTTCCACCCGCGACCGCACCGTGCGGACCATCGGGCGCATCGCGCGGGAGACCACGCTCACGCCGGTCGCGCATCTGACCTGCGTGGGTGCCTCGGTGGCACAACTCCGGGGCGTCGTCGGGGCCTACGCCGCAGCCGGGGTGCGCAATGTCCTGGCCCTGCGGGGTGACCCGTCGGGCGGTCCGGGACAGCCCTGGGTCGCTCATCCGGAGGGCCTGGACCACGCCGAGGACCTCGTGCGGCTGGTGCAGGGACTGGGCAGCTTCTGCGTCGGTGTCGCCGCCTTCCCCGACAAGCACCCCGAGAGCCCCGACCTGGAGCACGACGCGCGCGTGCTGGCGCGCAAGGCCGACGCCGGTGCCCGGTTCGCGCTCAGCCAGTTCGTCTTCGACACCGCGGGGTACTTCCGGCTCGTGGAGCGGGCCCGGGCGCACGGCTGCGAGATCCCGATCCTCCCGGGGATCATGCCGGTGACCAATGTGCGCCAGATCGAGCGGATGGCCCTGCTCTCCGGCGCGGCGATGCCCGAGCGCGTGGTGTCTCGCCTGCACGCGGTGGGTGACGATCCCGCCGCGGTGCGCGCCGTGGGCGTGGAGATCGCCACTGAACTGTCCGAGGAACTGCTGCGTGGCGGGGCACCGGGCCTGCACTTCTACACGCTCAACCGGTCGACGGCGACCCTGGAGGTCTTTGCCAGGCTCGGCGTCTCGGGGCGCGCATGAGCCCGGACCGTCCCCGGGGGACGCCGTCCCGGGCCGACTACCTGCGTACCTGGTCCTCCCTCCACGGCGAGGTCCCGACCACCGGTCTGGTCGGCTGGTGGCTGACGTTCACCTACGCCCTGGCCCGCCCGCTCGCGGTGCTGCGGATCTCCCCGCACCTGGTCACGATCCTCGGGCTGGACGTGGCCGCCCTGGCCTGGCCCCTGGCCGCCACCGGCCCGGCCGGCCGGCTGTTCGCGGCGCTCGCGGTGGTCGCGTCGGGAGTCATCGACAACCTGGACGGCGCTCTGGCCGTGCTCACCCGGCGGGTCACCCGCTGGGGGTACGTGCTCGACTCGCTCTGCGACCGGCTCGCCGACGCCTGCTACGGCGCGGCGCTGTGGGCGGCGGGTGCGCCGGGTGGGGTGTGTCTCGCGGCGGTCGGGCTGTCCTGGCTGCAGGAGTACGCGCGGGCCCGGGCCGGTGCCACCGGCATGACCCGGATCGGCGGGGTCACCGTCGCCGAGCGCCCCACCCGGGTACTGATCACCGCGATGTTCCTGGTGGGGGCGGGTCTGTTCCCGCAGCGCGGCTCCATCTGGGTCTGGCTGGGCGCCTTCGCCTGGCTCGCCGTGGGGGCGATCGGACTGCTGCAGACGCTGGTGATCCTGCACCGGGAACTCACCGAGCCGGGTGAGCGGCACCTGCCCGTGCTCAGCGCGGACGCCGAGGACCCGGACGGCACGGTGGACATTCGCGAGAACGGGCGCACGCCGTCCCGGGATCCGGTCCGGGGGCGCGATCCGGCCGGGGACCGCGATCCGGTGCCGGGCCGCCGTCGACCACCACGTCGCGGCCCTTCCACCTGAGCGTGCCGGCCCGGCGCCCGCGCACCGAGCGCGCGGTGAGCCAGCCGAAGAGTGCGACCGACGCGGGATGGCCGAGGGCGTCCGGCCACCGGCGGTCCCCGGCACGCCGGGCCACCAGCCACCGACCGGTCACCCCCGCCAGGTAGCCGACACCGCCCACGGCCGAGCCCCGCACCGCGGCGACAGGCGGCACCAGGTAGGCCAGTCCGAGGCCGGCGACGACGCCCGCGGCCCGGGCCGGGGACCCGAAGGCCGACCAGAGGGACTTCGTGTACCCCTCGCGCAGCCGGGGCCAGTCCGGGTACATCCGGCAGGTGGCCACCCTGCTCCCGTCGACGATCGTGGTGCGGCCCCCGGCCGCGCGGACCGCCCGGGCCAGGGCGATGTCGTCCAGCACCGCCCCCGCGACGCTCGCGTGCCCGCCCGCGGCCCGGTAGGCGGCGGCGTCCACCACCAGCAGCTGTCCGTTCGCCGCGGCGAACGAACTCCGCGGGGACCGTTCGGCCACGCGCAGCGGCAGGGTGGTCAGCACCGACCAGTACAACAGCGGTTGCACCAGCCGCTCGGCGGGCGAGACGGCGATCTGCCGCGGCTGGGGTGAGACCAGGGCCAGCCCGTGGCCGCGCAGCAGGTCGACCGCGCCGGCCAGGGCATCGGGGGAGAGCCGCACGTCGGCGTCGACGAAGACCAGGATCTCGCCGGTGGCCCGCTCGGCGAGCTGGTGGCAGGCGTGCGGCTTGCCGAGCCAGCCGGGGCAGGGCGCGTGCCCGTCCCGCAGGCGTACCCGCGGATCTTCGCCGGCCACCCGCTGCACGACGGCCGCGGTGGCGTCGTGGGAGCAGTCGTCCAGGACCAGTACCTCCAGGTCCGGGACCCCGACCTGGGCGAGCACCGAGCGCAGGCAGTCGGCGATCCGGGGCGCCTCGTTGCGGGCCGGGATCAGGACGCTGACCCGTTCGGTGACCGGTGGCGGGTCGGTTCGTGGGGTCCGCAGGGCCCGCAGGTTGATCGCGGTGTGCGCGGTGAGCGCTACCGCGGTCACGGTGCCGGCCCAGGTCAGGATTCGGGCCGGAGAGACCCGCATGGCAGGCATTCGTGGTCCTGCTGAGGTTCGTGGGCCGGGCGTCGAGGAGCGGGCGGCTTCCCTGCGGGTCATGGTCTCCTCCGTGCGCCGGCTGGCCGGTCCTCTCGCTCGTGGACCTGCTCCTCCTGCGATCCCATTCGTCCTTCCCTCGGCTGGTCCCGCTCTTCCTGGGACTCCTCGCAAGCCCCTTCGGCCGGCGACGGCCGTCTGCACCGCAGCAGGAACGGCAGCACCGTGATGCCCATGCCGATGCCGCCCCAGAGCGCGAGCAGCGGACGCCAGTAGAAGAGGAGATTCGCCACCGCGGACCCGAGCCAGGTCCAGGCCAGGAGGACGGCGGGCGTCCGGTCGGCCCACCTGGCAGGTATCTGATCGGCACGGAGGGAACCGGCGTCGCTGTCCCGCGCGGGGACGCGAGACGGCAACTTCCGCCCAGGTACGCGGGACAGCGACGTCCGTGCTGGGGCGCGGGACAGCAGCACGGTCAGGGCGGTCTCGATGACCAGGGCGACGAGCAGCCAACCCGCGAAGTTCTCGGCCGGAACGTGCGGGATCCCGGGCAGGGTCGGCGTGGGTCGGAGGTAGACCCACTGCCCGGCTGCGACCATCTGCGGGTCGAGGTAGAGGTCCCAGGAGGCCAGGGCAAGGGCGGCGACCAGCGGCCGGGCCGGGCCCCGACGCCGGACGAGGTGCCGGGCCAGGATCTGGCAGGGGTAGGCCATCATCGTCCAGGCCAGCGGGGCGAGCAGCGGGACGTTCAGGACGCGAGGCCCTCGCAGCCCGGTGTAGCGGTACTCGCCGAACGGGAGCCCGGTGTGCACGCCGAGGACCTCCGCCGCGAATCCCAGGCCTCCGGCCGCGGTCAGCAGGCCCAGGACGCCTCGGAGCCCGAACCGGTACCAGCAGTGGGCGACCGAGGCCGCGGTGAAGAGCAACACGCTCAGCGTGATGTCGGCATCCAGCACGGTCCCGTGCAGGAGCGGTGCGCAGAACTGGACGGCGATCGTCGCCGCGGCCAGGGAGGCCGACAGCCCGGCAGCTGACAGCCGAATGGCCGGCAGATCCGGTCTCATCCGCCATCGAGCCCGTTCCCGTACCTGGGCCAGTGCCGATGCCCGTGTCCGTGCCGGCGCCGGTGCTGGTGCCCTCGGAGACACCGCACGCCGGCGGGGAAAGGGACCAGCACTCACCCGGCGCAGCCTACGGGCCTCGGTGCGGGTCGGTGCGTCGATCTCCGCGCCGCACGTCGTCCAGTGCAAGCCGCATCTGCTGGATGGCCCTGTCGTCACGTCACGTCCGGGCGCTGCACCCTCAGCGGTCGGCACAGGTGAGGTGGTTCGTTCGGAAGTGCTCCGGCTCGTCCGCGGCGTGGGGAGTGACCGATGACCTCTCCTGACTGATCTTCCTGTCGGGGGATCTGCCCGTGGCTACACTGCCTTGGCTCCCGGGGTGATCGGCTTCGGGCACGGGGATCAACGCGAGGCATGATGCTGCGCGGGGACGGACGGTCATGGCTGGACGGGGCGCGGCGGCGCACGCGGGCACGGGTGGACGGCGGGGGACCGAGAGGCGTGGGGTGGCGTTCCCGCCGCCGCGGTTCCTGTTCTGCTTGGGTCTCGGGGCGGTGATGGTCGCGGCGTTGGTCGCTCCTTCCACCGGTGCCGTAGCGGCGACCGCGGCGACCAAGGCCGCGACGACGACCTCGTCGACGACCGGAGTTTCGGCCGCGGCAACGACGTCGTCCGGCGCGTCCTCGTCCGCGGCTGTTCGTGACTTCACGCCGGTGCCCTCGGCCACGTTGTTGGACACCAGTGCGGGTCTGGGGACGACGGGTACCGCGAAGATCGGTGCTGGGGCCACGGTGAGTGTGCAGGTCGCGGGTCGGGGTGGGATCCCGAGCAGCGGGGTGGGTGCGGTGGTGTTGAACGTGCTCATCGTTTCCCCGAGTGCGGCGACCGCGGTGAGCGTGTACCCCAGCGGGACTGCTCGGCCGGGGCCGAATGTGCTCAACACGGTGGCCGGGCGTAACCGGGCGAACCGGGTGATCACGAAGTTGGGTAGCGACGGCAAGGTCGTGTTGTACAACGCGGCCGGGAGTACGCACTTGCGGGTGTATGTCTCGGGGTGGTTCGTTTCCGGTGGCCACTACACCGCGCAGACGCGGCAGCGGATCCTGGACACGCGCAGCAAGCTCGGGGCGAGCGGGCCCCTGGGTGCCGCTGCGGCGCTGAACCTGCAGGTCGCCGGTCGGGGTGGGGTCCCGGCCTCTGGGGTCAGCGCGGTTGCCCTCAACGTGTCGGGTGTGGCGCCCAGCGTTGAGAGTGTGCTGAGCGTGTATCCCGGGGGCACCACCCGCTCGAGCGCGAGCACCACGCACATCCTCAAGGGGGAGTGGACCAGCGTCCTGGTGATCGTGGGGCTGGGCACCGGGGGCGCGGTGGCCCTCTACAACTCCGCCGGGTCCACGAACCTGACCGCGGATGTGGAGGGCTGGTTCACCACCGGCGGCGACTACACGCCGCTGCATCCTTTCCGCATTCTGGACAGTGCGGCCTCGGTCGATCCGATTGGGCCCACCCAGAGCCACTACCTCAGGGTCTGCGGGATCTCGGAGGGACAGATGGCGAACGCCCAGCAGGTTCCGGTGACTGGCGTGAGCGCGGTGGTCCTGGTCGTGACCGGGTCGACCCTTCTGGGCGCGGGTGGGCCGACGTGGCTGTCGTTGTACCCGAAGACCAGCCCGCGTCCGGTGCCGCTGGACGTCAGCCTGCCGGTGGGGATCTCCGAGTCCAACGTGGTCATCGTCCCGGTCAATGCCGAGTGTCTGGTCAATATCTACGGCTCCAATGCCGGTTGGGGGGCCGGCGCGACAGTGGACGTTCTCGGTTGGTTCGCCGGCTCGCCTGTGTTGACGATCATGGGCGACGTGCCGGAGGTCGGGGAGGTGTCCGTGCCCTACCAGGCTCCGATCACGTTCCAGGGCGGAGTCGGGACCCAGACCTGGAAGCTCGTCTCGGGCAACCTGCCCGCGGGACTCACTCTCGGTAGCGACGGGACGGTCCGTGGCACTCCCACAGCAGCCGGCAGCACGACGGCAACCCTCCAGGCCGCTGACGGTGCAGGGTGGAGATCGATCCGCGTCTTGACCTTCTACAGCTTCGCCCACCTCTCGCACGGGGTGTGGGCCTGGGGCGACGGCGCCGAGATAATGACCGGGTCGGTGTCATTTACTGATGGGCAGCATGCGGGTGCGGTCCCCGGTGAACTGTCCAATCTGAACTCCGTGACCTCCGTCACGAGTAACGGCGCCACCGGCTATGCGCTGCGCTCCGACGGAACCCTCTGGTACTGGCTCCTCCCGTACGCCGCATCGTCCCCGGTAGTGGTCCAGCGAATCTCCACGTTCGCCGGAGCACACGCTATTGCGGCGGCCCCGGTGGGCGTCCACGTGGTGGCGTCCGACCGAACGCTGTGGAAGTACACCGGTACTTTCACCACTGACTCGACGGGATCCATCACGGGAACCTGGACAAGTGCCCAGATACCGGGTCTCACCCAGGTCACGGCCGTGGCCTCTGGTGATGCCGTGTCCTATGCCCTGTGTTCGGACGGGACGGTCTGGTCCTGGGGCGTGGGCTCGCACGGAGGCCTGGGTACGGGCTCCACTGCCGACAGCGCAGTTCCCGTGAAGATCACCGCATTGAGCGGGATCACTGCGATCGCGGCGACCAGCTACGACGGCTACGCCCTGCGTGCGGACGGCACGGTCTGGGCCTGGGGACCGGGACTTCGCGGAGAACTGGGCAATGGCTCCACGGCCGACAGCACGGTCCCGGTGCAGGTGAGCGGATTGACCAGGGTCACGGCGATCACGAGCGGCCAGTACACCACCTACGCCCTGCGTGCGGACGGAACCGTCTGGGCCTGGGGGGCGGGCCAGAACGGCCTGCTCGGCAACGGCACGACGGCTGCCGTCCAGAGCACCCCCGTGCAGGTGAGCGGGCTGAGTGGGGTCACAGCGATCGCCACTGCGGGTGGCCATTTCACCAGTTACGCCCTTACCTCGGACGGGACGGTCTGGGCCTGGGGCTCCGACGGCGAGTTCGGCGAGTTCGGCGATGGCAGGGGAGACACTGATTTCGCGTTGTACTTCCTCATGAACCCCGCCGGCGCCTTACCGCGCCCTGGATTGTCCAGCACCACGGTTCCGATCCGGGCGAAGACGTTGCCACCGGTCAGCGCCCTCGGTGGCGGCCTCCATGCGCAGACGGCCTACGCCATCGGCACGGACTGACGCGAGGAGCCGGCACAGTCCTGCCGAGCGCCGGAGCTGGGCGTTGATCTCGGGTGGGTCCGTGACATGCGGGGAGGTTGCTCGTGAACGAATACGTCGGCTGCAGCAACCACCGCCGATCGGCTGCCGACGCGGACCATGAGGGGCAGAGCCAGACCCCGCCCGGGCTCCCCTGGACGACCCCGGAGGCGGTGCCGGGTGTCACGGAACTGATCGACGAGGGGTTCGAGCCGATCGAGCACCTCACCGGAGCCATGTGGGTGGTGACGGTGTGGCCCGAGGAGCACCGTCGCAGCGTCCCCGAGACCCGTCCGGGCCACGAGGAGCTGCAGCTGCAGGGGCTGCTGTGGCTCGTGCGGTCTCCGTGGCCGGGTCTCAGCGCCGCCGATGCGCTGTCCGTGGTCTGGGCGAACCTCTCCCACAACGAGGCGCAGTGGGCCGGCGAGGCGAGGCTCATCCTCCGGTGGCCACCCGAGCGATTGCTCACCGCTCGGCGGGGTCGGTTTCCGCTGCCTCCGCGCCCGTAGCTGGCCTCGCATGTCCGTGGCCATTGACACTCGCAACACCTGACCCTCACAAGGGACAACCTGATCGTCCCGGGGCGCAGTTTGATCATCCCGGAGGTGGCCGGATGTTCGCCGGGGGAGCGGTCGGACCAGAGCCTTGCTGAAGGTGCTGCGCGAGGATCCTCACCGCTCCTACTCAGCTTTCTCTCGTGGGTGGCGGGCCCGGTAGCAGCCGCCGTCGGGCTCGCCGTCGGGCTCTCGCCGTCCGTCGGCCTGGCCTGTGCTGTCCGTCAGCCGGGCCGCGCTGGCGCGGATCCAGCTCGGTCGTCCCCTGAATCCGTCTGCGCTGGGTGACACAGGTCACGGTGCGTGCAGTCGGCGGCCCCCTGGTGCGGTCGTAGAATCGAACTGACCGGTCAGACTAAAAACCTGAGAAGCATCAGAGCCTGGCACCGGCGGACGCCCCCCGGCAGCCGGAGGGCGCGCCCCGGCCCGCTCAAACGCGCGTGTCCCACCCACCAGAACCACCCACACACCAGTTCCGCACACACCAGGCAGGTCACCATGGGTCTTCCCGTCAGCGCGGAAGGGCTCGGGGTCCGAGGACCTCGGGGCTGGGTTTTCCGTGACGTCGATCTCGTCGTCCCTGCGGGGGCGCTCGCCGCGGTGGCCGGGCCCTCGGGCAGCGGCCGATCGTCTCTGTTACTCACGCTCGCGGGCCGGATGCGGGCCACCGACGGCCAGGCCCGGATCGGCGAGCACGCCCTCCCGGGCCGGCTGCGGCCGGTGCAGGCCGTGGTCGGGCTGGGCGTGTTCGCGGGGGTCAACGATCTCGACGAACCACTCACCGTGGCCGACATGGTGCGCGAGCAGCTCTCGCTGCGCCGGGTGCGCCGGCGCCGGGACGTCACGGGCGTCCTGACCCGTGTCGGGCTGGACCTGCCCGGGGGCACCCGGATCCGTGATCTCGGTCGGGCCGAGCACGTCCTGCTCGGGGTGGCGCTCGCGCTCGTCGGGGAGCCCGAAGTGCTCGTGGCCGACGACGTCGACGTGCGCCTGGACGCCGAGGACCAGTTGGTCGTGTGGCGCACCCTGCGGGCAGTCGCCGACAACGGCGTCACCGTGATCGCCAGTTGCGTGGACAGCACGGTCCCGGCCCAGGCGGGGCTGCTGGACGTCGTCCACCTGTTGACTTCCGCACCGGCCGAGGTGCCGGCGGGCCGGGCACGTTCGGAGGAGACCGTCGATGCGCGTTCTTGATCTCGCCGGGCTGGAGCTGCGGCGTTACCTGGCGAGCCGGATCGCCCGGCTGGCCCTGGTGAGCGTGGCGCTGATCCCGCTGCTCTACGGCGCCCTGTACCTGTGGGCGTTCTGGGACCCCTACGGGCGCCTCGACCGGATGCCCGTCGCCCTGGTCGACCAGGACCAGACGGTCACCGTGGACGGCACCCGCACGCACGCCGGCGCCGACCTGCAGGCGCAGCTGCTCGCCTCGGACGCCTTCGACTGGAAGGTCACCGATGCGGAGACCGCTCGCAAGGGCGTGCTGGACGGCACCTACTACCTGTCGCTGACCATCCCGGCGGACTTCTCCGCCCGCCTCGCCTCGGCGGACGCCGACACCCCCGAGCAGGCCCAACTGCAGGTGCAGACCAACGACTCGAACAACTACCTCGCCGGCCAGCTGTCGCGCTTCGTCTTCAGCGAGATCCGCGGCGCTGCGGGCCGGGGCGCCACCCACACCTACCTGGACCGCATCTACCTGGGATTCGGCACGGTGGGCACGCAGCTCGACCAGGCCGCCTCCGGGGCCTCGCGGCTCGCCTCCGGGGCGCACAGCGCGTCGTCCGGTGCTCAACGTCTCGCCTCGGGCACCAGCACCGCCGTCTCGGGTGCGGCCGCGCTCACCCAGGGCGCCCAGCAGGCCGCTTCCGGGGCTCACGACCTGAGTGCCGGTCTGGCCCGGCTCCGCGCCAGCACCCGGGCGCTACCGGGCAGTACCGCCGGCTTGGCGGCGGGCGCGGACACCCTGCACTCCGGGCTGGCGCGACTGGCCTCGAGCACTGCGTCGCTGCCGGCGCAGACCTCGGCCCTGGACACCGGCGCGGCCCGGCTGCGGGCAGGTGCCACCCGGCTCGCCGACCGCACCACGGCACTGCCGTCCCAGACCGCCCGGCTCTCGGCCGGGGTGGACCAGCTCGCGACCGGCGTCCGGGGTGGCGACACCCTGGCCGGTGGAGTGCTCGGCCTGGCCCAGACCCTGCGGGCCGCGGCCGCCGGCGGTGACCCCGCAGCGCAGGCCATCGTCGCGAGCGCCGACTTCCAGACGCTCGTCGCAGGTGCGAGCCAATTGCACGGCAGTTCGGCCGCCGTGGGCCAGGTCGTTGCGGGCGCCCACCGGCTGGCTGCGGCGGCTCCGGCGCTGACCTCCGGGGCGCGAACGCTGTCCGCGGGATCGGCGACCCTGGCCGCCGGTACCCACCGGCTGGCCGCGGCCGCTCCGACGCTGACCTCCGGGGCGCGAACGCTGTCCGCGGGATCGGCGACCCTGGCCGCCGGTACCCACCGGCTGGCCGCGGCCGCTCCGACGCTGACCTCGGGTGTCGGCCAGCTCCGAACCGGTGCCGACCTGCTCGCCGCCGGCACCGCACGGCTGGCCTCGGGCACCGGAGACCTCACCACCGGGCTGGTCCGGCTGTCCGACGGTGCCTCACAGCTGACCGGCGGGGTCAGCGCGCTGGAAGCCGGCAGCCGCACCCTGTCCGGCAAGTTGGCCCAGGGCGCGCGCGCCCTGCCGACCGCGGACTCGACCGTCACGGATCGACGCACCACGATGATGAGCGATCCGGTGGGGTTGACCAACGACCGGGTGCACCGGATCGACGACTACGGCACCGGGTTCACGCCGTACTTCGTGCCGCTGGCCCTGTGGATCGGCGCGCTGCTGATCTGGTTCTTCGTCCGTCCGGCGTCCACCCGGGCGCTCAGCAGCGGCACCGCGCCGTGGCGCGTCGCCCTGGGCGGGTACCTGCCGGGTGCGGCCGTCGGGGTGGTGCAGACCGCGGCGGTGCTGCTGGTGCTGCACAGCGCCCTCGGTCTGGACGCGGTGCACCCGGTGGCCCTGTGGGGCTTCGCGGTGTTCTCCTCGCTGGTGTTCGTGGCGATCCTGCAGTTCGTCGTGAAGGCGCTGGGTACCGCGGGCCGGTTGGCCGGGCTGGTCCTGCTGATGTTGCAGCTCACCTCCTGCGCGGGAACCTTCCCGATCGAGACCGCCCCCCGGTTCTTCCAGGTGATCAACCCGATCCTGCCGATGACCTATGTCACCAACGGGCTGAGGATCGTGATCTCCGGCGGCAGCTGGGGGACGCTCGGCCGGGACGTGCTGGTGCTGGGCTGCTACGGCGTCGTCGCGTTGGTCCTGACCGGGTGGTCCTCGGCCCGCTCGACGGTGTGGACGGTGCGCGGCCTGCACCCCGAGCTGTCGATGTGAACGGGACCGTGGAGGCGAGCGGGATTGTCGACGTGAGCGGGACGGTCGAGGTGCGCGGCACCGTCGATGTGAACAGGTCGCGATGAGCGTGCGACAGGGCCAGGCCGTCGAGGAGGACGGTCTGGCCCGGGGGGACACGCCGGAGCGGATCTGCACCGCGGCACTGATGCTCATCGCCGAGCGGGGGTTCGACGGCACGAGCGTGGAGGACATCGCCGTCCGGGCGGGGGTCGCCAAAGGAACGATCTACTACCACTTCCCCGGGAAGACGGCCGTGTTCGAGGCCGTCCTGCGCCGGATCGGTGCGGCACTCGGTCTCGCGCTGCGCGAGGCGGTGGACGGCGCGCGCGGGGAAGGGACCGATACGCTGGTCGCCGCCGTCACCGCGCTGCTGGGCATGGTCGACGCCCACCCCGAGCTCATCCGGGTGCTGCTCACGGAACTGTTCCACGAGGGACGGTCCTGGCAGGCCCTGCTCCGGGAGATCTACGAGGACGTGGTCGCGGTCTTCGTGACGGTTCTCGACCCCGTTTCCCGGGACGGCGCCGCTGCCGGGGCAGGAGCGGGTGATGGCAGCCCGCCCGGGACTGCGGCCGGGGACGGTGCCGGCCCGGGGACGTACGGTGCCGACCCGGGGACGTGGTCACGGCAGGAGGTCCACCCCGTCCTGCGTACCGCGGGGGTCGCGGTGTTCGGGATGGCCCTGCTCGTGGCGGTCGACCACGCCCGGGTCGCCACCGTCGTGCCGCTGGAAGCGGTCGGCGCCCAGATGGGCAGGTTGCTGTCCGGCTGGGGACCGATCGCTCGCGGCTAGCTCACCGCGGTCTCACGACCCCGCGCCGCTCGTACCGCTCAGACCGGTGCCGCTGGTGCCTCCGAACAGGGAACTGCCGCTGCGCAGCCCCTTCAGGAGCGAGGTCCACCACGAGGAACTCCACAGGCCGGACAGGCTGCCGAGCCCCGAACCGGAGGAGCCACTGCCGAGGTTCCCGAGGTTGCCCAGATTCCCGAGCCCGGAGCCACTGCCCAGGTTGCCCAGATTCCCGAGGTTGCCCAGGTTCCCTAGGTTGCCGAGCCCGGAGCCGGTGGAGCCGCTGGAACTGCCCGATCCCGAGGAGCTTCCCGAGCCGCTGGACCCCGAGGAGCTACCGGAGCCGCTGGAACTGCCGGAACCCGAGGATCCGGCGAGCAGCGAGGCGGCGAACTGGGCGCCCTGCGTCACGCTGCCGTTGGAGGCATAGGCCAGGTGGGCCGTCATGTCCGAGCCCTTGCCGCAGACGGGGTCGCCGGTGTTGCAGTACTCCTTGGTCTTGGGACCGTAGGTCGAGCTGTACTGGGCGATCGTCCCGCCCATCATCCCGAGCGGGTTGCCGAACACGACGACGGCGGCCACCCGGCTCGCCAGGTTGCTCGGGATCGCGGTGCCCGACGACAGGCCCGCCCGGATGCCGAGGGCCACGTCCACGACACTCGCGCCCTGGGAGTACCCGCCCAGCACGAACCGGGTGCGGGGACAGGACGAGGCCAGGCTGACGACGTGGTTGGTCATGTCCGTGCCGCCGGGGCCGGCGCTCGCCTGGGAGTAGTCGGCCGCGTAGTTCACCGCGTAGGAGGAGACGCTCAGCGACGAGACATCCGACTTGAGCGCGTTCACGAAGGGGGTGCCCAGGATGCCGAAGCCGGCCATCTCGCCGGTACCCCGTGCGAAGCTGACATCGACATCCGAGCAGGTGGCGGCCTGGCCCGGACCGGCCAGTGCGACCATGCCCGTGCCGAGGCACGAGCTGGCCAGGCCGGTCGCGAGCGCTACCAGGGCAATCCGGTTACGGGGTCGGTTCAGGACGAGTCTCACGGTCTGCACTCCCTCTCGTCGGCAGGCGACTGCCCGGACAGATGCCGGGTCTGCGCCCGGCGGTGGGCAGCCACGCACCTTTCCTGACCGATCGATCGGCCGTTCTCTTACACCTGTCGGGGAAGCGCCCTCGTTCGGCGTACGCCGTGCCACATACGATGACCAGCTCGCCACGTGAAGTGACTCCACCCTCGCGTGAGGGTCTGAACGGTGCCCTGCCGCACCCCTGGGAGGCGTCCCGCCCACGAGCAGGACCCCTCCGCTGCTCCTGGGCCCCGGGCAGGTCAGACCGGTGTCGTGGTCGGGTCAGACCGGTGTCGTGGTCGGGTCAGACCGGTGTCGCGGTCAGGGCCCGGGTCCGGCACCACGTCGGGACCGGATCCGGGCCCTGCCTCTGTGGATCAGTTGCCCAGGGTCGCGGTGTACAACAACCGGTTCGGCGAGCCGCTGCCCGGGCTGGTCACCACGCCCGTGGTGGTGGCGGTGGTGGTGGCTGCGCTCACCGTGGCCGGGGTCGCCGTCGGGTGGCTGTGGAGATAGATCGCCACGCCACCGGCCACGTGGGGCGCCGAGAAGGAGGTGCCGCTGCCCGTGTAGGTGGCCGTGTCACTGGTGTTCCAGTCCGACGTGATGTTCACTCCCGGAGCGAACAGGTCGAGCACGCTCCCGTAGTTGGACCAGGAGGCCCGGGCGTCCCCGGTACCGGTCGCCCCCACGGTCAGCGCCTCGGTGACCCGGGCGGGGGAGGAATTGGCGGCGTTCACCCCCGAGTTGCCGGCCGCGATCGCGTACGTGACCCCTGAGGCGATCGAGGTGCGGACCGCCGTGTCCAGCGCGGTGCTGGTCCCACCGCCGAGGCTGAGGTTGGCCACGGCCGGCTTGACGGCGTTCGCGGTCACCCAGTTGACCCCGGCGATGACCCCGGCCGTGGTGCCCGACCCGCTGTTGTCCAGCACACGCACGGCCACGATGCTGACGTTCTTGGCGACTCCGTACTTCGTGCCACCGATCACGCCGGCGACGAACGTGCCGTGACCGTTGCCGTCCTGGGCCACGTTGTCGTTGTCGACGAAGTCGTATCCGGAGGAGGCGCGGCCGCCGAAGTCCGTGTGGGTGACCCGGATCCCGGTGTCGATGACGTAGGCATGTACCCCGTCACTCGCCCCGTACGTGTAGGACGAGTCGAGCGGGAGCGCGCGCTGGTCGATGCGGTCGAGTCCCCACGGCGGCGTGGTCTGCGTGCCGGCGACCCGCACGACCTGGTTCTGCTCCACGTAGGACACCGCCGGATCCGCGGCCAGCCGCCTGGCACCCTGGTCGCTGAGCCGGGCGGCGTACCCGTGCACCGCTGCCGTGTAGATCCGGTCGACCCGACCGCCGTAGCGGGTGGTGAGAGTGGTCGCGGTGGCCTCGTCCAGAGTCCGGCCGTTCTTGAGGACGACGATGAAGCTTCCCACGACCGCCCGGGCACTGGTTGCGTACCTGACCGTGCCCTCAGGGGACGCGGCGGCCGCCGCGGTCGGCGGGAGCGTGACCGCGACCACTGCGGCGAGGGCGCCCAGCCCCAGTCCGCCGACTTTCCAATACGATACGGAACGAATAGACATTTCTGTCACCTTTCAGCACGAATAGCGATATCCATATGCTATGTCGCGTATATGACGTAATTGTTCCCGTATCGACAACCCTCTGTGACGTGTGAGTGGTTCGTGCGCACGCAGTGCGTCCGTGCGGGTTCCCCCTGGCGCCGATGACCGCGCTGACCTCGCGTGGTCCGGCTCCGGTCGCCCGGTGGCGGTACGCCGGGTCACGGCGGTCAGCGATCGAGGAGAAGACCCCGCACCATGCCCATGATCTCCGCATGGACGTCGTCCGCCGAGCGGTGCGGGGCGTAGGCGAGCCAGTCCAGGGCCAGCACCAATACGGATGCCAGTACCGCGCTGGCCGCCTGATCCGCCTCGACGGTGGAGGGGAAGTCTCCCCGGTCCCTGCCGTCGACGATCACCGAGCGGAGGACCACCAGCGACTGGCTGCGTACCTCCTGCAGCACGTCCTGCCAGGGGCGAGCGGTGCGGAACAGTTCCGCCACGAAGATCTGCGCGAAGGCGGGGGAGAGGCTGACCGCCTCGAGCTCGGCCCGGACCAGGGCGGCCACGGCGGCCAGTCCGTGCAGGCCCGTGACGGCCCCGGCGAACCGTTCGGTCAGCCGGGCGACGCCGTCCTGCAGCACCTGGTGGAACAGGCGTTCCTTCGACCCGAAGTTGTAGAAGACGGTGCCTTTGGCCACGCCCGCCCGTTCGGCGATCTCCTCCACGGTGGTGCCGGAGAACCCCTGGTCGGCGACCAGTTCGACGGTGGCGGCCAGGATGCGTTCGCGGGTGCCGGGTCGGGGGCCGCTCATCGGGGCCGTCCTCGTGAGGTGCGGCGACTCGCCATCATCGGGCCTCAGACCACCGGCACCGGGCGGCCACCGGTGATGCGCACGAGCTCGGTGAACGAGGTGCGGAAGACCGCACGTGGGTGTCCCGCGGCCGCCCAGATCGCGTCGTGGCCCTCCAGAGCGATGTCGACGAGGGTGGGCATCGGCCGGGTGTGTCCGACCGGCGCCACTCCGCCGATCGCGAAGCCGGTCCAGGCACGTACGTCCTGGGCCGAGACCCGGTCGAGCCGAGGGGCTCCGATCCGGGCGGCCACAGCCGCGGTGTCCACCCGGTGCGCGCCCGAGGTCAGCACGAGGAGTGGTCCCGGGGTGCCGGTGCCGTCCGGAACCGCGAAGACCAGCGAGCTGGCGATCTGCTCCACGCCGACACCGAGCTGGGCCGCTGCCTCGACCGCCGTACGGGCATGGTCGTCCAGGACGACGATCTCGGGGGTGACGCCGGCGGCGTGGAGCGCGGCGTGCACCCGGGCCACGCCGGGGTGGTCGAGTACGGGGGAGTCGGCTGCCGTCGGCGGCAGGGGGCCGGTCACCGTTCCACGCTATCCGCTCGCGGGGTCGGGCGGCCGTTCGCCCCGAGCTTCTCGCGACGCAGGGCTGTTCCTGCACCGCAGGGCTGCTGCAGGGCGTCCGGTTCCTCCAGTGCGCGTGGTCGTCCTCGGCGCACCGCCCTCCGGGAAGGCAGGCCGTCCCCAGGGATCCTCGGCGCATCCGGCTGTCCCCAGGGTGCCGTGGTGCGTTGAGCGTGGGCGGAGGGGCGTGTACAGTCATTCGTGTTCGAACACCTGTTCGAACACGAACTGCCCGGACGTGATCCTCCCGGGCGGCGTGGTGTTCGTACGCGGGGTGTTCGGGCGACGGCATCCGGATGGCGGTGTCCGGATGTTGCCCGGATCTGCCGTCGGTTCACGGTGGGCGCCTCGACCCCGTCCACCGTGAACCACGGTATCCCGGGCACGCGAACCACGAACCCGGGCACGCGAGACGGGACGTACCGGTGCGGCAGTGGGACGACGCGGCGCCGGTACGCATGTCCCCTTGTTTGTGATCCCGCGGACAGGGGCGACCAGATACCGGAGCCCGGCCAGGACGAGGGTGGGGAAGGTGCTGTGACCGTGACGGCTCGTCGCTACGACGAAGAGGTGCACGTCCGGGACGATGTCCCAGGTCGGGTGCCGCCGGGGGCGGAGAACCTGCCGCCCGGAGCGGACAACCCCCCATCGGTGTTCGTGTGGCGTGGACGCCTCTATGTGGTCCGTGAGGTCTTGGGCTACTGGCGGGAACGCCGTCCCTGGTGGACCGGACCGGCCGTCCAGGTGTTGTGCGGTCGGGAACCGGCCGAGGCGCCCGAGCCCCGTCCAGGCGCACAGGTCCGGGACGGTGAGGAATCCGAGGACGTCTCCGGCGAGATCGATCTCACGGACAGCGACCTCGACAAGGGTTTGCACCTGACGCTGGGAGCCGAGCAGGAGGTGTGGCGGGTGAGCGCCAGTCGAGGATTCGCTGGTGTCGGGGGTATCTACGACCTGTGCCGGGATCTCTGCGTAGATGTGAGCGTGGATCCGGAACATGCGTGGCGGCTACTGCGCGTCGCTGACTGACATGTTTCCTCGCCGGCACGCGGAGCCGGGCGCGGCTGCAGGCCGTGACCACGACTCGCACGATCACCACCACCGGTCACCACGACCGCGGTGACCCCGATCTGTCCGACCGTGCTCTCAACCCACCTGCAGATCTCATCCACCTTCAGTTGTGCCGGAGGAGACGGACATGCCCGCATCTGCCCCCGTCCTGGTCCGCCCGCCCGTATCGGCGGCGGCCACGATGCTCGTCGACCGTTCGCGGGCCGGGTTGCTCCAGGCGTGTGCGGCGCGCAGTGCCGGGGAACGCTATGTCGCAGCGCATCTGTCGGCGCTGCGGGCCGCGGCCGCCGTGCTCGCGATGCGGGGACGCCCCAGCCTGCGGGGCGGTCCCCGCAGCGTGTGGGAGGTACTGCCCCGGACCGCACCCGAACTCGCCGAATGGGCGGCCTTCTTCGCGGCCACCGCCTCCCGCCGGGCGGCGATCGAGGCCGGCCGGGGTGACGCCATCTCCATCCGTGAGGCCGACGACCTGCTGCGGGACGGCGAGATCTTCCACCAGGTGGTCGTCGGGCTGCTCGGCCTGCCGTACCACGCCGTGCTGCCTCTGGCGTTGCCCGCGTGCGGCTGAGATGGAGTCACCGTTCCCCCACCTGCACGTGGCCTCCGGATACTCGATGCGGTACGGGGCGCACAAGCCCGCTGCCCTGGTCGAGGCGGCGGCCGCGCAGGGCCAGGACACCCTTGCGCTGACCGACCGAGACGGCCTGTACGGCGCCGTGCGGTTCCTGCGTGCCTGCGAGGCCCACAAGGTCGCTCCCGTGCTCGGCGTCGACCTGGCCGTCGGGCACACATCGGCACCGGACGGAGGACCGGGTCGCGCGTCCGCCCAGGCGCGTGGTCGCAGGACGGCGCCGGTGCGGGGCGGTGCCCAGGTGGACCCGCGGCACCCCCGGGTCACGGCGCTGGCCCTGGGCGCCGACCCCGCGACCGGCCTGCCCACCGGGACCGGGTGGGGGCGGCTGTGCCGGCTGGTCACGGCCGCCCACCAGCAGGGCGACCGGGGAAGGCCGGTGAGTACGCCCGCGCTGTTCGCCGAGCACGCGTCGGCCCCCGGTGGCGGACCCACCGCGCTGGCGGTCCTGCTCGGTCCGGACTCCGACGTGGGGCGGGCCGCACTGCGGGGCCGCACCGATCTCGCCCGTGCCCGGTTGGACCGCTGGCGCGCTCTGCTACCGCCCGGATCGGCCTTCGTCGAGATCGTCTGCCACCAGGGACCGCCCGGCAGCCCGGGGAGCCTGGGGCACGCGGTCCGGCTGCTCACCCTGGCCCGGGCCGCAGGTGTTCCCGCGGTGCTCACGAACGCGGTCCGCTACGTGCGCCCGGACGACGCGGTCACGGTGGACGTCCTCGACGCCGCCCGGCGGCTCGTGCCCCTGGACGCCCGGCACCTCGACCGGGTGAACGCGCAGGGACACCTCGCCTCCGATGCCCACATGAGCCACCTGGCCCGGCGGATCGCCGACGCCGCGGGGGACGAGTCCGGTGGTCGGGCCCTGTTGACGGCCACCCGTGCGCTGGCCGAGCGGTGCCGGCTGGTACCCGAGGAGGACCTCGGACTCGGCCGGCCCCGCACCCCCGAGATCACCGTGCTCGGTCTCGCCCCGGACGCGGATCCCCAGGCCGAACTCGCCGCCCGGTGCCGGGCGGCGATCGGCGCGCGCTTCCCCGGTGCGTCGGCAACCCACCTCGACACGGTCGAGACCCGCCTGACCGGGGAACTCGACATGATCGGTGGTTTCGGGTACGCCACCTACTTCCTCACCGTCGCCCAGGTCTGCATCCTGATCCGCGAACGGGGCGTACGGGCGGCCGCCCGGGGATCGGGTGCCGGGAGCCTGGTCAACTACCTGCTCGGTATCTCCGGGGTCGACCCGATCCGGTACCGGTTGCTCATGGCGCGATTCCTGTCCGCCAGGCGGCTCGCCCTGCCCGACATCGACATCGACGTGGAGTCCGCGCGCCGCACCGAGCTGTACCAGGCGATCTTCGACCGGTTCGGTACCGAGCGGGTCGCCTGCGTGTCGATGATGGACACCTACCGGATCCGGCACGCGATCCGGGACGTGGGTGCCGCGCTCGGCCTGGCCCCCGCGGAGATCGACACGATCGCCAAGTCCTTCCCGCACCTGCGGGCCCGCGACGTCCACCGTGCCCTGCGCGACCTGCCCGAGCTACAGGCCTCCGGCCTGGCCGGCGGACGGCTCCGCCTGCTCTACGAACTGGTCGAACGGCTCGACGGGCTGCCCCGCCACCTGGCCCTGCACCCCTGCGGGGTGGTGCTCTCGGACGTGCACCTGCTCGACCGCACCCCCGTCGAGACGAGCGGGGCCGGATTCCCGGTCAGCCAGTTCGACAAGGACGACGTCGAGGAGCTCGGACTGCTCAAACTCGACGTCCTCGGCGTGCGTATGCAGTCGGCGATGGCGTACGCCCTGGACGAGATCGTCCGGGTCGACCGGGACGACGCGGCCCGGGCCGGGCAGCATCCGCCCGACGCCTCCTACCTCGATCCCGCCACCGGACGGATCGACCTGGACGCCGTGCCGCACGACGACGAGGCCACCTTCCGGCTGATCCGATCCACGCACACCCTCGGGTGTTTCCAGATCGAGTCGCCGGGGCAGCGCGAACTGATCGGCAAGTTCGCGCCCCGGACCTTCACCGATCTGCTCATCGACATCTCGCTGTTCCGTCCCGGCCCGGTGAAGTCCGACATGATCATCCCGTTCCTGCGGGCCCGGCAGGGCTGGGACGAACCGCGGTACCCCCATCCGTCGCTGCAGCACCTGCTGGACGAGACCTGTGGCGTGGTCGTCTTCCACGAGCAGATCCTGGAGATCGTGACGATCACCACCAGCTGCAGCCTCGACGAGGCGGACGAGGTGCGTCGCGCCCTCGGGTCCCCGGACCGGCAGGAGGAGATCGAGAAGTGGTGGCGTGAGCTGGCCGGGCGGCGTGGCTATGACGCCGACTCCCTCGAGCGGATCTGGCAGCTGCTGGTCGGATTCGCCTCCTTCGGCTTCTGCCGGGCGCACGCGGCAGCCTTCGCCCTGCCCACCTACCAGTCCGCGTGGCTCAAGACCCATCACCCCGCCGCGTTCCTGGCCGGGGTGCTCACCCACGACCCGGGCATGTACCCGAAACGACTGATCCTGGACGACGCCCGCAACCTCGGGATCACCGTCCTGCCGCTGGACGTCAACGTGTCGGGAGTGAGCTACCAGGTGGAGCGGCTCGACGACCTGCCGGCCTGCGACCCGCGCTCCGAGGACGCCGCGGCGGCACGCCTGCGGGACGGTCTCCCGGACGGCCGGGGCTACGGCATCCGGATCGCGCTCAGCGACGTCAAGGGCATCTCCGAGGCGGAGATCGAGCGGATCGTCGCCCACCGCCCGTACCGTGACCTCGCGGACTTCTGGCATCGGGCCGGGGTTAGCCGGCCGGTCACCGAGCGGCTGGTGGAGGCCGGGGGGTTCGACTCCCTGTACGGACTGGGGGTGCTGCCGGTGGAACGGTGGGGGCGGGCGACCCGCCGTGACCTGCTGTTGCAGATCACCGATCTCGACCGGTGGACCAGATCCGTGCACCGCACCCGCGGCGTCGCGCACACCGTCCGGGCCCGGGGTGTCGGCCCGCGCGCCGGCCAGGCCCGCGACAGCGGCCCGCACGCCGTCCAGCTCGCCCTGGAACTCGGGGACGCCCCCGACCAGGCCGCCCGCAGCGGGCTGCCCGAGATGACCGGCGCCGAGCGGGTCCGGGCCGAACTCGACGTCCTCGGCCTCGACGTCAGCCGGCACGTGCTCGACTTCTACGCCCCGATGCTCGCGGACCTGGGGGTCACCCGGGCCGCCGAGGTGTTGGAACGGCGCAACCGGGCGGAACTGCTCGTGGCCGGGGTCAAGGTGGCCACCCAGACCCCGCCGGTCCGGTCCGGGCGCCGGGTGGTCTTCCTGACCCTGGACGACGCCACCGGCCCGGTGGACGCCACCTTCTTCGAGGACGCCCAGGGGCCCTACGCGGCCACGGTCTTCCACTCCTGGTTGCTCGTCGTGCGGGGCGTCCTCCGTCGGACCGGACCCCGCGGGGTCTCCCTGCGCGCCACCGGGGCCTGGGAACTTCCCCTGCTGTGGGAGCTCTGGACAGCCCAGGGAGGCGATGCGGTGCGGCGGCTCCTCGCGGAGTCCCCGGATCCCACGAACTCGGGGAGCACAGCCGGATCCGGGAGCACAGCCGGGGCCGGGTCCCTCGTCGGCCCCGGCGACGATGTCGTGCGCCAGTTCCGTAGCGACGAGGAACAGGCCGAGTTCCTCGAGGCCGCCACCGGGCTACCGACCGGTGACCGCCGGGAGCGCTCCTCCCGTTCGGGGGGCATGGGGGGCGGTCCCGGGCGCAAGCTCTGGCACGCCAGTCCAGGGAGCTCGGGCCGGTGAGCCGACGCCAACTCGACCGGGGCGTGCTGCGCGGGGGCTTCGAGCACGGTCTGTCCACCGACGACCGCGACTGCCCGATCCTGCACGTGGACATGGACGCCTTCTTCGCCTCGGTCTCGCTCATCGACCGGCCCGAACTGCAGGGTCGGCCGGTGATCGTCGGCGGGGGGAACCGCGGGGTGGTCCTGTCCGCCACCTACGAGGCGCGCCGGTTCGGCGTGCACTCGGCCATGCCCATGGGGCGGGCCCGGCGACTGTGCCCGACCGCGACGGTCATCGCCCCGGACCACCGCCGCTACGCCGAGGTCTCCCGCGGGGTGATGGAGATCTTCCGCTCCCTCACCCCGCTGGTCGAGCCGCTCAGCCTGGACGAGGCATTCCTCGACATCTCGGGTGCTCTGCGCCGGGTGGGACCCCCGGCGCAGATCGGCCGGCTCATCCGCGACCGGGTCGCCGACGAACAGAGGATCACCTGCTCGGTGGGGGTCGCCGCGACGAAGTTCGTGGCCAAGCTCGCCTCGGGGCGGGCCAAGCCCGACGGGATGCTCATCGTGCCGGCGAGGGAGACCATCGACTTCCTGCACCCGCTGCCGATCGGAGCCCTGTGGGGGGTCGGCGAGCGGACCGAGGCGGCACTGGCCAGGCTCGGGCTGCGCACGGTCGCGGACATCGCGCACGTCCCGGTCGACACCCTGCGCCGGGCTCTCGGTGACGCCGCCGGCAGTCACCTGCACGAGCTCTCCTGGGGCAGGGACCCGCGTGAGGTGGTCCCCGAGCGGACCGAGAAGAGCGTCGGGGCGGAGGAGACCTTCGCCCGGGACACCGATGATGCCGAGGTGGTGCTGCGGGAGCTGCTCCGCCTGTGCGAGCGGGTCGCGAGCAGGCTGCGGTCCGCCGGGATGGTCGGCCGCACGGTCGCGATCAAGGTGAGGTTCGCGGACTTCACGACGATCACCCGCTCCCGCACGATGCGGGAACCCACCGACGTGGCCCAGGACGTGTACGCCACCGCGCGGGCCCTGTTCGAGGCCCTCGGGCTGGACCGTGCCCGGTTGCGGCTGGTGGGGGTCCGCGTCGAAGGGCTGGTGGCGGCACAGGAGAGTCACCACCAGCTCACGTTCAACGAGAGGCCCCTGGGATGGCGGGAGGTCGAACAGGCCATGGACCGTGTCGGTGCGAGGTTCGGTTCCGGTACGGTGTGTCCGGCCAGCCTGGTCGGGTCTGGCTCCCTGCCTGGTCACGAGCCTGTGGACGACGGCGCTCCGAACCCGGGACCTCAGGTCCGGACCGGTCCGCGGTGATGTCGTCAAGTCCGGGAATCCGCGACCCGAGGAGGTGACGGACGGGTTTCGCGCGCCGCAACCCCGACCTATTCTTGTAGCACCCCGGTGCGTCCGTCAGGAGGTCGTCGTGCCGCTCTCCGATAACGAGCAGCGCTTGCTCGAGCAGATGGAGCGTGCGCTCTCCGCTGAGGACCCCAAGTTTGCTTCCGCGATGAGAGGTGCCGGAGCCCGGTTCGGGACCGGCCAGCGTGTGGTCCTGGGCGCCCTCGCGGTGCTGCTCGGGCTTGTGCTGCTCGTGGTCGGAGTCGCCCAGCACAACAACGTGACCCAGACGGTCCTGCTCGGCGTCATGGGATTCGTGCTGATGCTCGTGGGCACCACCTACGCCGTCTCGGCACATCGCAAGCCAGGTCCCACCGGCATCGTGACCGGATCGGGAGAGGTACGCAGGCCACGGCGCAGATCCCGTCGTGGAACCTTCATGCAGCGGCTCGAGCAGCGCTGGGAGCGGCGTCGCGGCGAGCGCTGAGCCGCTCGGCATCCTCTGCCGCCGCACCGTGTGCCGTTGCACTCTCCGAGAGCTGTTCCCTGCCTGAGGACCGTCCCATCCGCCGGCGCCGCTCCCGCCCCTGAGCAAGCTCCTGGGACTCTTGCGTGAGCGGGCCCCGGCACCCAGCGGTGTGAGCGAACGCCGGGTGCCGGCCGTACGGGTGATCCGGGGATCAGCGTCCCTGGTGCGAGCCGGCCAGGGGGCGTGCGCCCGAGGTCGCCCCGGAAGCCTCGCCGCGGTCCTGGGCCGGGACCCAGCCGTCCGGCAGTTCCGCGGAGGTGGGAACGGAGACGATGGCCCGGCGTCCCCGCGAGGACGTGGGGTCCAGCGGCGCACCGGTCAGGGCCGCGACGCCCGAGGACGGCAGCCAGCGTGCCCGCCGACGCACTGCCCGGGGCAGCGTGCCCGCGACCTCTCGCACGACCGCGGTGACATCCGTGCTCAGCTCCCGCCCCGTCCGGGCACCGCCCTGATCCGGGGCCATGTACCGGGCGGCCTCGAGATCGTGCACCAGCCGCTGCATGGCCTCGGCCGCCTCGGCCCCCAGACCGTGACTGTGCACGAGGCTGCGGGCGATGCTCCGGGGGGTCCGGGTCGGCGCCCAGACGAGCCGGAGGTCACCCAACCGCTCCTGCAGTTCGTCCCAGGCGGCCTCCGCCTGCTGCACCGGATCCCGGGCCCGCCGCCTGCGCAGGGCGCGCCGGGAGGCCGCGGCCACGGCGGGGGTCAGAGCCACGAGCAGGGCCACGAGCAGCACCAGCACCGCCTGCTGTGCCGCCCCCGCCACCTGGTCCAGCGCCCGCGCGAAGGTGCCCTTGGACCGGTCGGTCCGGGTCGTGCCGCCGCTCTGGTCCGGGTGCGGCTGGTTGCTGGGCGCCGTCACCGACGTGGTCGTGGAGACCTGCGGGGACGTGTCCGAGCCCGAGGGAACGGCCCAGGTCGGGGCCGGGCCGCTCCGGGTCGAGGGGGTCGGCTCGAACCGCACCCAACCGGCACCCGCGAAGTAGAGTTCCGGCCAGGCGTGGGCATCGCGCAGGGTGATCGACCAGGTCTTGCCGTCGGGGCTGAGACGTCCGGGCAGGAACCCCACCGCGACCCGGGCCGGGATGCCGCGCAGCCGGGCCATCACCGCCATCGCCGAGGCGAACTGGACGCAGTACCCGCGCTTGTCCCGCAGGAAGTCAGCCACCGCACTGGTGCTGCTGTCGTTGCCGTGCCCGCTGGGTACTTCCGAGTAGGCGAAGCCGCCCGCGTTGCGCAGCCACTGCTGCAGCCGCAGCGCCTGGTCGTAGTACGACCCCGTGCCCGCCACCGCAGCCGCGGTGTCGCGCACCTCCTGCGGCAACCGGGGCACACGCAGGTAGGTCGAGACCGCCGGGGGAGGGTCACCGGCGCTGCGCAGTTGCGCGGCCGTGGGACGCACCTCCAGATGGCGCACCGTGTAGTCGAGGTTGCGCGTGCTCGTGTGCACCCCGATCACGTTCAGCGTCGCGTCGTCGTACCGCCAACTGCCGGCCTGCCCGGAGAACGCCACCTGGGTGGCCGGGTAGGGCAGCGGCAGATAGGACTGGTCGTAGTCGAGGATGCCGATGTGGGTCGTCTGCGGCCGGACGGTGACGTTGCTGCCCAACCCGGGAGGTTGGGGGAGTCCGCCGGCGGCGACGTCCTTCGTCGAGGGGATCCGGGTCGGGGAGGGCTTCCAGGTGTTCCCGTCGAAGTCGTCGTCGGCCACGATCCGCAGCGGTGCGGGCTGGCCCATCGTCGTCTGGTACGTGATCAGAATCCGGTTGTCCCGGCTCGTGAGGGCCTGGCGCAGGTTCAGGATCGGGTTCACGGTCGTGATCGTCCCGCCGTCCCCGTTGCCGTCCCCGTCGCCCGACTGGGTGAGCTCGGGCAGCAGTTGCCGGTTCAGCCCGGGGATCAGGGTGGGCACGATCAGCGCCAGTACCAGGGTGAGGCTGCCGATCTGGGTGCCCCCGCCCCACATCCCGGGCCGGGAGGACCAGGGTCCTGATCGGTCCGAACCACCGACCGTCCGTCCCCAGGCCCGGATCCGGTCGCTCGCGTCGGCCCCCACCAGCAGGAGGTACCCGGCCGCGCTCATCCCGAACCAGTACCAGGCCAGGCCACTGGGCAGCGACGCCGCCGGGATGCAGTAGATGGCCAGGAGGGGGAGTCCCGCCACCGCGGGGCGGCGTAGCGTCACCGCGATCAGGTCCACCGCGATCGCGACCACGGCGATGCCACAGGCCGTGAGCAGCACCAGGCCACGCGTGGCCGGCACGGGCGGCCCGTCGCCCCGGGTGATCTCGAAGCCCTGATGCAGCAGGGAGCGCAACGCGCGCAGCGCCGCCGGCCCGGGCAGCACGCCCAGGACCGCGGAGCCGTGCACGTAGAGCACCGTGAGCAGCAGGACCACGGCCGCCAGTTGCGCGCTGACCACGGCGACCGACCACCGCACGACCGAGCGGGCGAGCGTGCCGGACGCCGCCACCGTGGCGACGACCAGCAGGACGACGGTGAACCAGCTGCTTCCCTCGATCAGCGGGCGCAGTGTCAGCCCGCCCAGCAGGGTGGCCAGGGCGGCGGCCACGACCAGGCGCAGCGGAGTCGACGTGGGCATCACGAAGCACCTTCTCCTGCCGTGACCCCAGGGGCCGTGACCACGGCGGCCGAGACGACCGGGACCGATCCGGTCCAGGGCGAGGCACCGGTGCCCTCCCCGCGGATCCGTGACCAGGCGGTGGCCACCGTCTCCTCGGGGCCTGCCTCCGTCACCGCCCATCCCGCGGCGCGCAGCAGGCGCGCGGCCCGCACCCGTTGTTCGTCGGCAGCGCGCGCCCGCTTGGCCGGGAGCACGGTCCAGGCGGTGGTGCGCAGGAGCAGGGCCATCCCGCGACCACCCTGCTGGCACAGTTTGACGAGCGCGGTGATCTCCGCGTCGGCGATCTCCCCGAGCACCGCGATCACCAGACCGTCCCCTCCGGAACGGGCCAGGGAGGTGAGCGCGGTGGGCAGACGGTCCGATGAGCCGAGGTCGACCACCGCGGTCGCGTCGAGCAGCGAGCCGGCGCCGTCCCCGGTGGGCGGGGCCCAGGGGTGCAGCTTCTCGTCGACGTGCAGACGGACCCCGTACCGCTGGCCGGTCAGATGCACGGCGATCGAGGCCGCGGCGCTCACCGCCCACTCGAACGAGGACGCCGGGCCCTCACCCCGGTGCGCGCCGGCACGCGTGTCCAGCACCACCGTCGCCTTGAGCTGCCGGGGCTGCTCATCGGTCCGCACCATCAGTTCCCCGCGGTGCGCCGTGGAGCGCCAGTGCACCCGGCGCAGATCGTCCCCGTGCCGGTACTCCCGGGTGGAGACGTCGTCCTCGCCGCTGGCCGCCGCGGTGCGGGCGTGCGACTCGCCGGATCCGGACCACCGGCCGCCGGAGAGCATCGGCGTCAGCGGCCAGGTGCGCGGGACCACGATCAGCGGGTCCGTCGAGGTGAACGAGCGGGTCAGCTCGCACATGCCGAAGGCATCGGACAGGCGCAGGCGCATGGGCCCCACCGGGTACCGGCCTCGCACCTCCGATCGCAGCGAGTAGGTGACCGCGGCCCGGCGCCGTCCGGGCAGGCGGTGCAGCACGAAGCGGGGTGGCGCCCCCAACGCGTACGGCACCCGGTCCTCGGCGAGCAGCACCTCGGTGCGCAGCCGGGTGAGGTTCTCCAGTTCCAGCCGCACCCGGGCGGTCCCGCCGGCGACCACCCGCTCGGGCGAGATGGTCCGGGTCAGGGCGAGCCGGTACCGGGTGCGCGCCAGGGAGACGGCCGCCGCCAGCGGCAGTGCGGCGAGCAGCACCGCCACCCGGAACAGGTCACGCTGGTCGAGCACGACGGCGCAGACCGCGGCCGCACCCCCGGCCGCCAGGAACGACCGGCCACGGGTGGTCAGACCCGCCATGCCCGGCCGCAGCCACGTGAGCATCCCCGCCTCCCGCGGTCGATCTCAGGCCGTGGTCCGGGCCCGGGGCACGGGGACGTGGGCCAGTACCGCGCCCAGGACGTCCTCGGGGGTCCGGCGGGACAACTGTGCCTCCGCGCTCGGCAGCAGCCGGTGGGCGAGCACCGCGTTGGCCAGGGCCTGGACGTCGTCGGGCAGGACGTGTCCGCGTCCCTCGATCGCCGCGTGCGACTTCGCCGCCCGCAACAGGTGCAGCGCGGCCCTCGGTGAGGCACCCAGCCGCAGGTCCGCCGTCGAGCGCGTGGCCCGCGCCAGCGCCACGACGTACTCCTTGACGGCCTGGCTGGCGTAGACCGCGCGGGTCGTGGCGATCAGCCCGCTGATGGTCTCCGGATCGGCCACGGGGGACAGGTCCGCGAGGGGGTCATGTCCGGCGTGCCGTTCGAGCATCTCCATCTCCGCGGCCGCCGAGGGGTAACCCATGGAGAGCCTGGCCATGAAACGGTCCCGCTGCGCTTCGGGCAGGGCGTAGGTGCCCTCCATCTCGATCGGGTTCTGGGTGGCCATCACGATAAACGGGGGCGCGAGCCGGAAGGTCTGCCCGTCCACCGTGACCTGGCGCTCCTCCATGCACTCCAGCAGCGCGGACTGCGTCTTCGGGCTGGCTCGGTTGATCTCGTCGCCGACCACCACGTTCGCGAAGACGGCGCCCGGCTTGAACTCGAAGTCCTGCCGGTCCTGGTGGTAGACGCTGACCCCGGTGATGTCGCTGGGCAGCAGGTCCGGGGTGAACTGGATCCGGCGGACGACGCACCCCGTGGCCCGGGCCAGTGCCTTGGCGAGCATCGTCTTCCCGACTCCGGGGACGTCCTCGAGCAGGATGTGTCCTTCGGCGAGCATCACGGTCACGGCCAGGCGTACGACGTCCGGTTTGCCCTCGATCACCGTCTCGACCGCGGCACGGATCCGGCTCGTGGTCGAGACGAGGCGGTCCAGCGCCGCCGGCTCGCTGGTCGTGGTCACGCTGTCTCCTCCTGGCTGTTCCGCTCCTGGCGGGTCCACGCCCGCCCTCTCGAGCGCTGGTGATGGGTGCGGGCATCGGGCTCCGTCCCGCCGGGGCTCACCGCCCGCCCAGTGTCGCAGGTGCCCGCCCGATCCGGGGGAAGGCGGGACACTTCGGCGGACGACCGTGCCTCTCGGCTCCCCCACTTCCCTCCACCAGGGTGCTCGGCACGCTATTCGCCGTGGTGGATAACGGGGCGTGTCGGACATTTTACCCGGCCTCGGGAGACACACCCTACGGGGTTGCGAATCGTGGCCACCCACTCCCGGGTCCTGGCGATGACCTGCGACTTTGCTCGTGCGCAATGAGCCGGATGGGGGATTCGCCGTTGACGGTGGGGGAAAGTGGGGTAACGTGGAGGGCGTTGGAGGGTCAGGCTCCAAGGGGCGTCCCAAGGTGGGGGGAGCCGCCCGGCGAGGGAGGCGAGGCCGATGTTCCTCGGCACGCATTCCCCACGCCTGGACGACAAGGGGCGCCTGATCCTCCCTGCCAGGTTCCGGGAGCAGCTCGAGGCAGGGGTGGTGGTGACCAGAGGACAGGAACGGTGTCTGTACCTGTTCCCCGTCGCCGAGTTCGAGCGCCTGGCGGAACAGCTCCGCCAGGCCCCGGTCACCAGCAAGCAGGCCCGCGACTACCTGCGGGTGTTCCTCTCGGGCGCCTCCGACGAGGTTCCCGACAAGCAGGGCCGGATCACCATCCCTCCCGTACTGCGTTCCTACGCGGGACTCGAACGGGACTGCGCCGTGATCGGTGCGGGTCAACGGGTGGAGATCTGGGCCGCCGCCGCCTGGGAGGCCTACCTGGCCGAACAGGAACAGGCCTTCGCCGAACAGGCCGTGGAGGTGGTCCCCGGACTCTTCTGACCGGACGGGCCGGGCCGCCATGGCTCCCATCTGACGAGCAGTTGCACCACTTCCGCCGATCCGGTCTCCAGCCGCCCGCCGCGACCTGGCGCACCTTCCCCGGTGCCAGGCAGCGATGGACGAGCGGATGGAGACCCGATCGGCGGACGCACCTGAGGACGTCCGCGGGACCTTCCTGCCCCCGGCAGAGGTCGGGAGGGATCCGGCGGGAGCGCGGGTCCCGATGTGCACGTCGTCGTGCTCGGAAAGGGCCACATCCATAACACGTGGTTCAGCCGCGTGGCGTTGCGACCGTGCGAGAGGGGGTGAGCGATGAACAGCCCGGCAGCGGAGTCGAAGGCCCGGCATGTCCCAGTTCTCCTGCCAAGATGCGTGGACCTGCTGGTCCCCGCGTTGGGGGAGCCCGGACACCTCGTCGTGGACGCCACGGTCGGCCTGGGTGGTCACGCCGAGGCCCTCCTGCGGGCGGCGCCCCGGGCCCGGTTGCTCGGCCTGGACCGTGATCCCGAGGCACTGGCCCTGGCCGGACGGCGGCTGGCCCCCTTCGGCGACCGGGTGCGTCTCGTGAAAGCGGTCTACGACCAGTTGCCCGAGGTGCTCGACGACCTCGGCTGGGGTCCGGTGCACGGGGTGCTCTTCGACCTGGGGGTCTCGTCCCTGCAACTGGACGAGCCCGGGCGGGGCTTCGCGTACGCCGTCGACGCGCCACTGGACATGCGCATGGACCCCTCGGCTGGTCCGACCGCGGCCGAGGTGCTCAACACCTACCCGGTCGAGCGGCTCTCGGCGGTGCTGCGCGACTTCGGTGAGGAACGGTTCGCCCGGCGGATCGCCGCAGCGGTGGTGCGCGAGCGGGCGGTACAGCCGTTCACCACCAGCGCGCGGCTGGTCGAGCTGGTCCGGAGCGCGGTACCGGCCCCGGCCCGGCGTACCGGGGGCAATCCGGCCAAGCGCACCTTCCAGGCCCTGCGGATCGAGGTCAACCGGGAACTGGAGGTCCTCGGTCGGGCGGTGCCCGGTGCCCTGGACAGCCTCGCCGTGGGAGGCCGGGTGGTCGTGCTCGCCTACCACTCGCTGGAGGACCGACTGGTCAAGCAGACGTTCGCGGCGGGCGCCCGCAGCACCACCCCGCTCGACCTGCCCGTGGACCTGCCCGAGTACGCGCCGTACCTGCGCCTGCTCACCCGCGGCGCCGAACAGGCGTCGGCGGCGGAATGCGCGGACAACCCGCGCGCGGCCTCGGTCCGGCTGCGTGCGGTGGAACGGATCAGGACCGATGAGGGGGGCGTCACGGGGGACCGTGGCGCGGCCAGCAGAGGGGATATCCGATGAGCTCGACCAGCGCGACCGCCCGCGTCCCGGCGCGCGCATCCGCACGTCCCGCCGTACACCCGAGCACGCCGGGCCCCCGGCTGCGGGTGGTCGCGGCCCCTGCTGAGGCCCGCTCCCGGGCGGGGTTGGCCATCCTGTGCCTGGCGATCCTGGCCACCGGTCTGATCGCTCTGCTGCTGTTGAACATCAGCCTCAACCGGGGATCCTTCGTGCTGCACGACCTGCAGACGCAGCAGACGCGCTTGCAGGAGCAGGAGCAGACCCTGCGCGAGCAACTGGAGAACATGCAGGCCCCCCAGGTGCTCAGCGATCAGGCCCGCAAGCTGGGCATGGTGCCGGCCTCCCGGGCCGCGTTCCTGCGCGCCGCGGACGGTCACGTCCTCGGCGCGCCTGCGCCGGCGCGGGCGAGCTCGTCGCCTAGCGTGACTCACACTCCGTAGCCCCATCGCGCCATGAACAGCGTGGCTGTGCAGACGAGCCGGCCTGCCCGGGCGGACGGGCAGCGGTGCTTCGACGACGGGCACCGGGGCCCTGTCGAGGGGCGCCGGTGCCCGGTGAGTGCCCGGGCCGGCCACCTGACCGAGCGGCCTGGGCCGGCCCGAGGGTTCTCCGACCGTGCGACCGGGCAACCAGACGGTGTGATGAGCGACGGTGCGATGAGCACTGTGGCCGAAGTGGGCCCCGGTTGTCCCCGGGAGGTGGGGTGATGGACGAGCAGGCACGCCCGGACGGGTTCGGGCCGGGCGGCGCGTTCGGCCCGGCGATGCCCGGGGCACCCACCTC
>CAZOWW010000026.1:0-44726 GCA_964583765.1 uncultured Kineosporiaceae bacterium | reverse complement strand
GAGTCCGAGCGCCGGTAAGGCAGCCCGCAGGGAGGCCATGACCGCGCGGTCGACCGCGACGGCACGGTCGTGCCCGGCTGCCCAGGGTCGCCAGGTGGCCGTCCCGCCGTCGCTCATGGTGAGGGGGGCGGTCCGGCCGAACGACCGCTCGACCAGCGCGCGCCAGGACTCAGGCACCGGCGTGCGCGGCGCCACCGGGTGGTGGGCCGCGATGCCGACCAGGTGGGCCCACGCCCTCGGCACCACGTCCACGATCTCGTAGCCGCCCCCGCCGAGCGCGAGCCAGCGGCCCCCGCAGTTCCGATGGGCCAGCTCGTGCACGAGCACGACCGCGGCACGTTGGGCGTCCACGGAGAGGGACAGGTGGGCGAGCGGATCCAGGGCGTGGGTGTCGCAGCCGTGCTGGCTGACGATGATCTCCGGGTCGAAGGCACGCACGAGCGGGGGGATGACGGCGTCGACCGCCCTCAGCCAGGCCTCGTCGGCCGTGCCGCGGGGCAGGGCCAGGTTCACCGCGCCCCCCGGTGCCTGCGCGCCGCCCACGTCGTCCGGTCGGCCGGTACCGGGGAAGAGGGTCGTGCCCGACTCGTGCACCGAGATGGTGAGCACCCGCGGGTCGTCCCAGAACACGTGCTCGACGCCGTCCCCGTGGTGCACGTCGACGTCCAGATAGGCCACCCGACGCGCGCCCGCGTCCAGCAGGGCCCGGACCGCCACCGCGACGTCGTTGTAGACGCAGAAGCCGCTGGCCCGGGACGGCATCGCGTGGTGCAGGCCGCCGCTGAAGTTGACGCCGTGCTCGGCCTGTCCCGTCCAGACGGCCAGCGCGAGCTCATGGCTGGCGCCGACGATGCGCGCGCTCACCTCGTGCATGCCCCGGAAGGCCGGCACGTCCTCGGTGCCCAGTCCCCGACCCTGCTCCGCCTGGTCCGGATCGACCGAGGCCCGACGCACGGCCCTCAGGTACTCGGCGGTGTGCACCGTGGCCAGGAGCTCGTCCGACGCCTCCACCGCACCCACGACGTGCACCCCGGCCTGGGCGAGGAGCCCCAGGTCCTGGCAGAGCCGGGCGGTCAGGGAGAGCCGCGCCGGATTCATCGGGTGATGCGGCCCGAAATCGTAGGCGACCAGCGACTCGTCCCAGACCAGCCGCAGCGCCTCCATCCATTCACGGTACTGGTATGAGGGGTGATCCGGCCTCTGGCGACGACATGTCCGGGGGCCCGCGCCGGTACCGGACGTGCTGCTCGTCCGGGCTCAAGGACCCGACGAATGCGGTCGATGCGGCACCCGGGAACAGCTGGGTGAGGAACGGTCCCGCGACCCGACGTCACCCGGACGCAAGGTCCGGGGTCCTGGCTCGGCGACGACCGGGCACCCGAAGATGTCCCCCGGAGACGTGTCGCAGACAATCTCACGTGCACCACGGACCGGGTCCCGTACCCGAGACGACCCGCCCGCGCCGCGACGGAGCCCACGGGGACGGTCCGCGTCCAACGACACCCCGCAGGGAGCAATCTGAGATGGCCGGGAGCAAGGGTTCGTACCGCAACACCGTCCTGGTCTGTGGACTGGGCCGATTCGGCGCAGCCGCAGCAGCCGGCCTGGCCCGCATGGGACACCCGGTCATGGCGATCGACCATGATCCCGAGGTCGTGCGGGAGTGGTCGGGGCGGCTGAGCAACGTGATCGAGGCGGACTGCACCAACCTCGAGGTGCTGGAGCAGCTCGGCTGCGGCGAGTACGACACCGCGGTCGTGGGCGTCGGGACCTCGGTCGAGGCCAATGTGCTCACCTGCGCGAACCTGCTCGACCTGAACATGGACCAGGTCTGGGCCAAGGCGCTCACGGTGCCGCACGGCAAGATCCTGGAGCGCCTCGGCGTCCAGCACGTGACCTTCCCGGACAAGGACGCCGGCGAGCGGATCGCGCACCTGGTCACCGGAACGCTCATGGACTACATCGAGTTCGACGACGGCTTCGCCATCGTCAAGATGCGCCCGCCCATGGAGACACAGGGCTTCACGCTCGCGCAGGCGCAGATCCGCAGCAAGTACGGGGTGACCGTGGTGGGGGTCAAGTCGCCCGGGCAGGACTTCACCTACGCCCAGCCGGACACCCGCGTCTCCAGTCACGACCTGTTGCTCGTCAGCGGGCACAGCGAGCTCATCGAGCGCTTCGCCCGCCGACCGTGAGCGCGAGCCGCACCGGACCGGGAGGGGCTGCTGCCGTGGCCACGCCGGGGACCACCGCACGTCGGCGCCGTCCCACGCGGGGACAACTCACCCAGCACCCCGTGCTCATCCTCGTCGTCTCGCTGATGGCGCTGATCGCGGTCGGCACGGGACTGCTCGCCACCGATCTGGCCACGCGGGGGACGCACCCGGCGCCACTGTCCGTGGCCCTGTTCACCTCGGCGTCCTCGGTCTGCGTGACCGGGCTGACCGTGGTGGACACCACCACCTACTGGAGCGGATTCGGGCACGCGGTGATCCTGGTGCTCGCCGAGTGCGGAGCCCTCGCCGTGATGGCGGCCGCCTCGCTGCTCGCCCTCATCGTCACCGGGCGACTGGGCCTGCGCTCGCGGTTGCTCGCCCAGTCCGAGCTCAACGGGGTCAACCGCAACACGGTCAAGCGCGTGCTCGTGGGCACCGTGCTCGCGGCGGTCTCGATCGAGGCGGTCGTGGCCGTGGTGCTGGCCCTGCGCCTCTACTTCGGCTACGGCGAGTCCTTCAGCCGGTCGCTGTGGCTTGGCGTGTTCCACTCGGTGTCCGCGTTCACCAATGCGGGCTTCTCACTCTGGCCGCGCAGCCTGGGCGCCTTCGCGGGCGACCCCTACGTGCTGGTCCCCGTCCTCCTGGCGATGATCGCCGGTGGCCTCGGCCTGCCCGTACTGCTCGAGCTCGCGCGACGACGCTCCCCGCACGCCTGGTCCCTGCACACCCGCCTCACCCTGCTCGGCACGGGGGTGCTGCTGGTGGCCGGGCCGGTCCTGGTGACGATCACCGAGTGGCACAACGCGCGGACGATCGGCACGCTGCCCTGGGGGCACCGCCTGGCCGCAGGCGCCTTCGCCGGGATCAGCCCGCGCAGCGCCGGGTTCCAGACCTTCGACTACTCGCACGCCGCGCCGTCCACCCTGGTCACGACCGAGGTGCTGTCGATCATCGGAGGAGGCAGCGCGGGCACCGCCGGCGGGATGAAGGTCACCACGGTCGCGATCCTCGCCCTCGCCGTGGCCGCCGAGGTGCGCGGGCACCGGGACGTGGACGTCATGCACCGGCGGATCGCCGAATCGACCATCCGGCAGGCGATCGCGGTGGCCGCGCTGACCTTCCTGGTCGTGACGACGGCGACCCTGGTCCTGCTCGAACTGACGCACTGGGACCTGGACAACGTGCTGTTCGAGACGGTGTCCGCGGTGTCCAGTTCCGGGCTCTCCACCGGGGTGACGGCGACCCTGGACGGGGCCGCGCAGGGTGTGATCATCCTGCTCATGTTCCTGGGGCGGGTCGGGCCGATCGGCGCCGCCACCGCATTGGCCCTGCACCGGGACCGCCGGTCGTTCCGGTACCCCGAGTCCCGCCCGATCATCGGTTGAGTCCGGATCATCGGTTGATGGGCGGTGCCGGGCCGGTTCGGCAAGGCCGAGCGTCGTGCGGGAAGCGGGCGCCGGGGCCGCCCCGATGACCGGGGCGGCCCCACAGACCGTGCTGGCCGAGACCTCGACGCGTGCCGGTTCGGTCGTTCACCGGTCCCGGACGAACCGGCGACGGGGGCCCGACGCTCCCGCCGACCGGGTGCCGGCTCCGGACCGAGGACTCGGTTGGCTGTGCCGAGGACTCAGTTCGCGGCGCAGGAGACGGAGACGTTGCCCGCGTTACCGTTGGCGACGAAGCCGAAGTCACCTCCGGAACCGTTGTAGGGCGCATTGGTGACGGTGACCGTGCCGGACGAGCCGCTGAGCTGCCCGTTCCAGAGGCTGGCGATGGTGGCCCCCGACGGCAGGCCCATCGTGACCTTCCATCCGGACAGTCCGCTGCCCGAGACGTGAACGGTGCCCTGGAACCCGCCCGACCAGGACCCGGCGGTGGTGTAGGTGGCCGAACAGGTGCCGCCACCCGAGGCCGACCGGGTGGTCGTGGTGGTTGAGGTACTGCGCGTGGTCGTGGTGGTCCCGCCGCCACCACCGCCGCTGATCGTGGCGGAGAAGTTGCTCACGGCCAGGCCCACACCACCCCGCCAGGGCTCGAAGCCGGCCTGGATGCTGGTGAGGTACCACGACGTCGTGGCCCGACCGCGGCTGATCGTGTCGCGGATGAAGTTCATGACGTCGAAGTTCCAGCTGCTGATCGTGGACGTCGCGACGTAGGAGACGACGTCGTTCGAGCCGTTGTTCCCGGTCCACACCGTCCAGTTGCGCCCGCCGACGGAGGCGGTGGCAGTGGCAGAACCGACCGGCTGGACGCTGCCGGTGTGGTTGAACCAGATCATGATCTCGGTCTGGTTGACCCCGTTGGTCTTGGCCGTCGGGTCCAGCCAGATGTCGTACGCGGCGTCGAAGGTGCCGTTCGCGAACGTGTAGCTGATGCCGCTGTTGGCGCTGCCGATACTCGAGATCTGCTTGGGCAGGGGCGACCCGGGGCTGCAGTTGGTGTAGTGGCAGCCCAGGTAGATGGCCGGGTACGAGACCGGCGCACCACCGGTGCTGACCCCGTCCTGCTGGGTGATGGTGAACCCGTTGCTGGACGTGCTGATGCACTGGGTCGCGCTGGTGCCCCAACGGTTGTTCATGATCACATAGCTGCCGCTGGTGGTCGACCCGTACTGGTCGCAGATCGTCGCAGCCTGCGCCGGACCGGCGCCGACCACGCTGACGCCTGCGCCGAGAACCAGGGAGGCGGCGAGGACGCTCGCCCTGAGGCGTGTCATGTCACTCCTTCGTGAGCGGGATCCCTCGCGCGCACCGGCGAGGGATTCCCCGTGGCGGGAGGTGTGCCACGAGGCATGGACGGCGAGGGAGGTCACTCGGGTGGGCCCCGCGCTCAGGCGGGCTCGAGTACTTCACCGTCGGGCGGCAGGGCGAACCGCTGGAAGCGCTTCCGGAACCTGACGGGTCGGCCCAGCCGCCGAGGCATGGTGGGACCGGTCTTGGAGGTGTGTCAATAGCCAACCCCGGCCGGTGTCACCCGATCCCGCACACCTGACCGTGGCCGAGAACCGGTATCGCTTCCGGTCAGTCGTCCCCGGAGCGGGCCCGATGCCACCCGGGGGGGGCGAGAGCAGGGAGGGGAGACGGGTCCTCGGTCGCACACCTGTGCGCGAGCGGCCGGTCCGCGAAATGCGTCCGCGCTGTCAAGCGCACTCCGTAGAGCACGCGACACGGTGAGCACAGGGACGTGAGCCCACCGTGTCGCGTTCACGCCACAGCGTTGACTCTGAACCGGTTAAGTGGTCTCCTGTTGCGCGTCGCGGCGACTGCCACGGGGGCAGCCGCCCACTCGACCGCCGCCCGTCGGGAGCGAGGGCAAACCCGATGGGCGCGGCGGTGGCCCGGCGCGACCGGTCAGAGCGAGCCGGAGGAGAGCTCCTTCGACCGGTCGCGCGCCGCCTCCATCGCGGTCAGGAACGCGGCACGCACCTTGTGATCGTCGAGCTGGCGCAGCGCCGCGATCGTGGTGCCCGCGGGGCTGGAGACCTGCTCCCGCAGCACGGTCGGGTGTGATCCGGTCTCCCGCAGCATGGTGGCCGCGCCGTAGAGGGTCTGCACGACCAGTTCGGTCGCGGTGGCCCGGGACAACCCGAGCAGCACGCCCGCCTCGATCATGGCCTCGACCACGTAGAAGATGTACGCCGGGCCCGAGCCGCTGATCGCCGTGACGGCGTCCTGCTGGTACTCCGGCACCTGCAGCACCTTCCCGGTGGCGGAGAGCAGCCGCTCCACCCGGGCCAGGTGCTCCGCATCGCAGTGCCGGCCGGCACTGATCGCGGCCATTCCCTGGTCGACCAGGGCAGGGGTGTTCGGCATGACGCGGACCACCGGTACGCCGTCCGGCAGACGCTGCTCCACGAACGTCGTGGTGATGCCGGCCGCCACGCTCACCACGAGAGTGGTCGGGCTGATCGCCTCCCGGATCTCCAGCAGCAGGCCGCCGATGTCCTGCGGCTTGACCACGAGCACCACGGTGTCCGCCTGGGCCGCTGCCTCCGCGTTGCCGAGCACCCGGACCCCGTACCGCGTGGTCAGTTCGGCCGCACGGTCCGCACGGCGCTCGGTGATCGTCACGTCGCCGGCCGGACGCCCCGCCCGCAACAACCCCGAGAGCAGGGTCTCGCCCATCACACCGGCGCCGAGGATCGCTGTCGTCTCGCCCATCAGGACTGACCGCCTTCCTGTCTCGTGCCCGTCGCCCGCCGCACGCCGGCCTGACCTTCTCCGTCGGGGCGTGGTCCTTCGCCCCGATCCTGGCATCCCGCACTCCCCGGGCGCGCCACGGGTCCCGGCGCGTCGAACGGAAGATCCGCTTGCGCGCGAGTACCGGCGAGCCGAGGACCGACCGCACACCCGAGGATCAGTGGATCAGGTGGACGCGCGACTCGGGGACGGGCGAGGCAGGGCGACCTCAGGGACGGGCGAGGACGGAGCGCAGGAGCAGCCCGGCCGTGCGAGGCCGCTCGGCGAGCCGGTACAGCAGGTAGCCGTACCACTCCCGCCCGAAGGGCAGGTAGACACGCACGGCTTCCCCCTGCTCGATCAGCCGCTCCTGCTCCTGCACGCGGATGCCCTGCAACATCTGGTACTCGTAACTGCCCTGCGGGCGATGGTTGCGCACGGCGAGGGCGCCGGCGATGTCCAGGAGCACCTGGTCGTGGGTCGCGATGAGTGGCTGCCCGGGCCCGGCGAGGAGCAGTCGTAGGCACCGTACGAAGGACCTCGAGACCTCGGTGGGATCGCGGTAGGCCACGGACGCAGGCTCCACCGGCGAACCCTTGCACAGCCGCACGCGCGACCCCGGGTACGCGAGATCCCGCGCGTCCTCCTCGGTGCGTCGCAACTGGGCCTGCAGCACGACGCCGACCCAGGGGAAGTCCCGGCGCAACTCCCGCAGCGCCTCCAGGGTCGGGTCGGTGGTGGTGTGGTCCTCCATGTCGAGGGTGACCGTGGTGCCCACCGTGGCGGCCGCCCGGCAGATCTCCCGCGCATGATCGAGCGCCAACCGTTCGCCGTCCCGGCCGAGCCCCTGGCCGAGGCTGGGCAGCGAGACCGACACCTCTGCGCGCCCGTGCTCGGTGAGCTCGGCCTCGGCGAGCGCGCGCAGGACGGCGAGATAGGCGTCCCGGGTCTCCGACGCCTGGGCCGGGCTGAGCGCAGGGCCAGCCAGCGCCGCGACCGTCACGTGACGACCGGTCGCGAGCACTCCGGCCGCGGTCACTGCGGCGGACCGGGGATCCGGGCCGCCGAGGAAGCGCGCGAGCAGGCCGGGCGGCACCGGGATCCGCTCGCCGCACCGGCGCGCGTGCTCATCGGTGGCCAGCCACTGGAGCGTCTGCCGTAGTGCGCCGCGGATCACGAAGGCCTCCCTGCCAGGGCTGCACCTGCCGGGCCGCTCCGGCCCCGGCGCGGCCCCTGTCACCCGGACGAGGTGGCTCCGGGACCGCACGTCCACTCGCGCGTAACGGCAGGGTACGCCCCGGGCTCGGGGACGACCGGGGCACGGACGGCGACCCGCCGGGTACACCAACACGACTGCCGGGCACGCCGCCGGGTGCGCCACCGGACCGGCACAGAGGTACGTCCCGGCCGGACGACCGACCGGGACGTACCTCGACGGGGATCAGCGCAGGAGGATCAGCTCATGCGGTGCGCCGCCGCAGGGTCGCGGCACCACCGAGCACCGCCGCGGCGACGAAGGCCAGCACCGTCACCACGTCAGCGGCCACGTCACCCCCTGGATGGGTCTTGGCGCTGATCGCGCTCATCGCGTCGACGGCGTAGGAGAGCGGCAGCGCGTCCGAGACCCAGTGCAGGATGTTCGGCAGGTGCCCGCGCGGCACGAGCAGACCGCAGAGCAGGAACTGCGGCAGCACGAACGCGGGGAGGAACTGCACCGCCTGGAACTCGGTGGCCGCGAAGGCGGACAGGAACAGCCCGAGCGCGGTCCCGAGCAGGGCGTCCACCACCGCGACCACGATGAGCATCCAGGCGGGGCCGGCGACGTTCAGGCCCAGGACGAACACCGCGAACGAGCCGGCCACGACCGCCTGGATCGTCGCCATCAGGCCGAACGCGAGCGCGTAGCCCGCCACGAAGTCGGCCTTGCCCACGGGCATGCTGAGCAACCGCTCCAGCGTGCCGGACTGGCGTTCCCGCAGGGTGGCGATGCTGGTGACCAGGAACATCGTCACGAACGGGAAGATCCCCAGCAAGGAGGCGCCGACCTGGTCGAACATGGTGCGCCCGGGCATGAGCGTCGGCGTGTCCTTGTACACCCAGGCGAGCAGCCCGATCAGCACGCACGGCACGAGCACGAGGAGCCCGATCGTGCGCGGGTCGTGGCGGATCTGGCGCAGGACCCGGCCGGCGGTGGCCATGGTCAGTCGCGGGTTCATGCGGTCACCTCCCCCGCGGCCCGATCCGCATCGGCGGCGGCCGCACGGTCGACCAGGGTCAGGAACGCCTGCTCGACGTCCGTGGCCCCGGTGGCGGACAGGACGGCGGCCAGCGTGTCGTCGGCGAGCAGTCCGCCGGCCCGCATGAGCAGCAGCCGGTCGCACCGCCCCGCCTCGTCCATGACGTGGCTGGACACCAGCAGGCTCGCCCCGGTGTCGGCGAGCTCGTGGAACAGGGTCCACAGCTCGCGGCGCAGCACCGGGTCCAGGCCCACGGTCGGCTCGTCCAGCACGAGCACCTCGGGACTGCCGACGAGCGCCGCGCCGAGGGAGACCCGGGACCGCTGGCCTCCGGACAGGTTGGCCACGCGGGACGACGCGTGGTCCATCAGATCCACGCGCGTGAGCACGCGCTCGACCTCGGCGTCGAGGTCGGCGCGCGTCACCCCGATCACGGTGGCGAAGTACCGGAGGTTCTCCGCGACCGTGAGGTCGGCGTAGACGCTCGGTGCCTGCGTCACGTAACCCACGCGGTTGCGCAGCGGCTTGCTCCCGGCCGGGAGGCCGAGCACGTCGATCGTGCCCCCGGCGACCTTCTGCACCCCGACGATGCTGCGCAGCAAGGTGCTCTTGCCGCATCCGCTCGGCCCCAGAAGGCCGATCACCTGGCCGTGCGGCACGTCCACCGACAGATCCGGCAGAACCAACCGACCGCCACGGACCACTCGCAGGTGGCTCACCCGCACCGCGGGGCCACCCGACCGCTCAGCAGTCTGCGCCATGGATATTCACCATGCGATGAAATATAGCCGCCACCACCCCCCACCCGGCAAGACCCGGCCCCCGCGACGGGGGCCGGCCGCCCGCGCGCCAGCGCAGGGGCCTGCCCTCGGACCGGGCAGGAGCCGATCACGCAGGTGAGCCGCCCCGGCGGCCGGAACCGCCCCTCGGGCACCGCTTGACACCCGTCAATGCTTAACGAGAATGGTTCCCATGTTCGATAGCCGGGCGGCCCGGGCGCTGCTCGTGGCGCTGCTCGTCTCCCCGCTCCTCGGCTGCGCGGTGTCGGCCCACCCCACGGACGGGCGGATTCTGGTGGTCACCAGCGCCTACCCGGTGGAGTTCGTCGTCCGGCAGGTCGCGGGGGATCGCGCGGACGTCCGGTCGCTCGCCCGTCCCGGCGTGGAGCCGCACGATCTGGAGCTCACCCCGCGGCAGGTCGCCCTGGTCGCCGACGCCGACCTGGTCGTCCAGCTGCGCGGGTTCCAACCCGCGGTGGACGCCGCGGTCACTGCCGAGGCCCAGGACCGGTCCCTGGACATCGCCCCGGCCGCCCACCTCCTGCCGGCCGAGGCCCAGACCGAGGAGGTGACGGGAGCCGGGGATCCCGCGGACGGACACTCCGGGGAGGTGGCCACCGGCGCCGGCGAGTCCGGTGCGTTCGACCCCCACTTCTGGCTCGACCCCATCCGCCTGGCCTCCGTGGCCACCGCGATCGCGAGCCGGCTCTCCCGGCTCGACCCGGTCGGCGCTCCGGGGTACCGCGAGCGCGCCGCCCGCCTGACCACGCGGTTGGGCGAGCTGGACGGCGTCCTGCGCGCCGGCCTGTCCGGCTGCGAGCAGCGGGTGCTGGTCACGGCGCACACGGCGTTCGGCTACCTCGCCCGCAGGTACGGCCTGCGGCAGGTCGGAGTGCTCGGCCTCTCCCCCGACGCCGAACCCGAGCCCGGGGTCCTGGCCGCGGTGACCCGGGTCGTGCGCACGGAGCGCGTGAGCACCGTGTACGCCGAGCGGCTCGGCAGTCCTGCCCTGGCACGCACCCTGGCGCACGAGACCGGGGCACACCTCGCCGTCCTCGACCCGGTGGAGACCGCGCCCACCGGCGGGTCCGGCGGCACCGCCGACTACTTCACGGCGATGCGCGCCGACCTCACGATCCTGCGGAAGGGACAGTCATGTCCGTGAGCCACACCAGGCCCGCGCGCTCCGACCGGAGGGGACAGCCGACCCCGGTGGCCGGCCCCGACGAGCCGACGGCGGCGGCGGTCTTCCCACCCGGAGAGCTGGCCGATCCACCCCGCGAGGAGGCCGATCCACCCGATGAGGAGGACGGTGCCGCAGGCAGAGCGGACAGCCTCCCCGGACGGGTGAACAGCACCCCCGAGCAGCTGGACAGCGTCCCCGGACGGCCGGACGGCGCTCTGCCCACGCCGGTGCTGCGTCTGGCCGGCGCCAGTTTCGGCTACGGGGACCGACGGATCGTGCAGCGGATCTCGCTGCGGGTACTGCCCGGTGAGGTCGTCGCGCTCGTGGGACCGAACGGGGCGGGCAAGAGCACCCTGCTGCGGGGGGTCCTCGGGCTGGCCCGGCTGCTGGAGGGCGAGCAGTTCTGGTTCGGCACCCCAGCCCGGGCGTTCACGGACCGGTACCGGGTCGGCTACGTCCCGCAGCGGTACAACCTGGCCGGCGGTGTGCCGGTCACCGTGCGGGAGGTGGTCGCCTCCGGCCGGCTCAACCGCAGGCGGACACCGTGGCCGCTGAGCCCGTCCGCCCGACGTGCCGAGCGCCTGGCCGTCGACGAGGCCATCGCGGCCACCGGACTCACCGATCAGGCACGCACTCCGGCGCATCTCCTCTCGGGGGGCCAGCAGCGGCGGATGCTCGTGTCCCGGGCGCTGGCCGGAGGGCCCGAGGTGCTGCTCATGGACGAACCCACGGCGGGGGTGGACCCGGCGCACCGCCATCTTCTCGTCGAGTCCCTGGACGCCCTGGTGTCCGCCGGGCTGACGCTCGTCGTGGTCACCCACGAGCTGGAGGCCCTGGACCGGCTGCACCCGCGCGTGGTGCGGCTCGAGGCGGGCCACCTCCGCGGGGAGGAAGCGGGACGATGACGCTGCTCCACTACGACTTCATGCGCAACGCACTGCTCGCCGCGCTGCTGGTCGGCGTGACCGCTCCGGTGATGGGCATCTACCTGGTCCAACGCCGGCTCTCGCTGATCGGCGACGGGCTGGGCCACGTGGCCCTGACCGGCGTGGCCGTCGGCGTCCTCACCGGTACCGCGCCGGTGAGCACCGCCCTGGTCTGCACCGTGCTCGCGGCCCTGGCCATCGAGCTCATCCGCGACCGGGGCCGGGCCAATGCGGACGTCGCACTCGCGATCATGTTCTACGGCGGGATCGCGGGCGGCGTGGTGCTGATCAGCCGTTCGTCCCAGGGCACCTCCGGCAATCTGAGCAGCTACCTCTTCGGTTCCCTCATCACCACGACCACCACCGACCTGGTCACCTTCGCGGCCCTGGCCGCCGTGGTCCTGGTGGCCACGACGGCCCTGGCCCCCCGCCTGTTCGCGGTGAGCAGCGACGAGGAGTTCGCCCGGGCCGCGGGGCTGCCGGTGCTGGGACTGAACATGTTGCTCAGCGCGCTCACCGCGGCGACCGTCGTGATCTCGATGCGAGTCGTGGGCCTGCTGCTCATCAGCGCGCTCATGATCGTGCCGAACGCCGTGGCCCAACTGGTCGCACCGAGCTTCCGCATCGCGATGCTGCTGGCGATCGGCATCGGCGTGACCACGAGCACCGGCGGGACAGTGGTCTCGTTCTACGCCGACACTCCCTCCGGGGCGACCATCGTGCTGCTCACGATCTCGCTGTTCGCCACGGTCGCGCTCGGGGTGGGGCTCCGCGACACGGTGCACACCCGCCGCCGGCACGGCGACGACCGTCGCGGACGGGATCACCTCCACGAGCACGGGCCAGGCTGCGGCCACGAGACGATCCCGCACGGTGACCACCTCGACTACGTGCACGACGGCCACCGCCACGCCGTCCACCGCGGGCACTACGACGACCACTGATCCGGGATCCACCGTCGTGCTGGGCGTGATTCCGGGTGGATGAGGACGCGGTGAAGGGGGGCATCCGCAAGGTGAGGCTGGGCCAGGTATTCGAGTAGTACGACGTGCGGCATCCAGATCCCACCGAGCCCCGGCTTCGCGGCCCTGACTCAAGAGTCGGCATGGCGCTGGCGATACCCCAGGGAGCGTGTGGCCCACGAGCGCAACGGGAGAGGCCATGACCGAGCCGATGAGCACGAGCCTTCCGCGGGAACACGGGCGTCGTCGCCGCGTGGCGCTCCGGACGAAGATGGCACTCAGCGTCGGCCTGCTCGTCGCGCTGACGGCGCTGGTCGGCCTGGTGGGAACGACGGGACTGAACAGCCTGGGCACGGAGAGCGATCGGCTCTACGCCCAGGGAGTGCTCCCGATGGGACAGCTGGCGAACCTGCACAACGCGGAACTGAAGGTCCGCATGGAGCTGTTCGCCTACGCCACCGCCAAGGGTTCGAAGACCCCTGACACCGAGGTCATCTCGAAATGGCAGGACGGGATCAAGGAGGCGGACGGGGAGGAGAGGGACGGCCGCGCCGGCTACGGGGCCTTCGCGACCGGGAAACGGGCACCAGTGTTCGCCGCCTACGTCAAGGCCTGGGACACCTTCACGAACGACCGCGACACCAAACTGTTGCCCCTGCTCGATGCGGGGGACACCACGGGATTCTGGAAGGAGTACTTCGCGGTCTCCAAGCCCGCCATCTCGGACGCCGCGGATGCCCTGGACGCCCTGCAGGTCATCGAGACCGACGCCGGCAAGTCGGCCCACAGTACGGCGAGCCAGGTCCGAGGGGACCGGATCACCTGGTCGGTGGTACTGATCCTGATCACTATCGGACTGGGTGCCGCGCTGGGTTTCCTGCTGATCCGCTCCCTGACCGGTTCCCTGCGGCGGATGTCCGCGGTGCTCGACGCCGTCGCGCACGGCGACCTCACCCAGCGGACGGGCCTGGAGGGGAACGACGACCTGGGAGTCATGTCGGCGGCCCTGGACGGTGCCACCGAGTCCGTTCGCCGGGCGATGGTGACGATCGCGGGCACCGCGGAACAGCTGTCCGACGCCTCGCAGAACCTCACACACCGATCCGGGGAGATCGCTGCGGCGGTCGAGCAGACCTCGCGTCGCTCGGAATCGGTGAGTGCGGCCGCCGGAGAGGTCTCCGGCAACGTGCAGGCGGTGGCATCGGCAGCCGCCGAGATGGATGCCTCCATCCGGGAGATCGCCACGACCGCCCAGGGCGCCGCCCGGGCGGGAGCGCAGGCCGAAGAAGTGATCGCGACGACCAACGAGACCGTCAGCAAGCTCGGCGAGTCCAGTGCCGAGATCGGCAATGTCCTCAAGATGATCACTTCGATCGCGGAGCAGACCAACCTGCTGGCCCTCAACGCGACGATCGAGGCGGCCAGGGCCGGCGACGCCGGTAAGGGCTTCGCCGTGGTCGCCGATGAGGTCAAGCAACTGGCACAGGAGACGGCGCAGGCGACCGGGGACATCTCGAACCGCATCGAGGCGATCCAGCGCGACACCACGGAGGCCGTTTCCGCCATCGGACAGATCGGCGAGATCATCCGGCAGTTGAGCGACTACCAGGCCACCATCGCCTCCGCCGTGGAGGAGCAGACCGCGACCACGACCAGCATCACCGACAGTGTCTCGCTCGCGGCCCGTGGATCAGGAGACATCGCGTCGGACATCCAGACCGTGGCACAGGCGGCGGACACCAGCACCGCCAGCGTCGCTGCGGCCCAGGCGGCGGCTGAAGCCCTCGCCGGCATGAGTCACGACCTCAAACGGACCGTCTCCCGCTTCCGGTTCTGAGCGGACACCCTTGTCCGCCCGGACCTGTCGCCCGGGGACCGGTGGGGCCGCTCAGGGAAGTGGCCCCACCAGGTAGCGCTGCAGCGCCGGGGCGACGAGTTCCACCAGGGTCTCGGTGTCCGTGCTGGCCAGCGGTTCGACCTGCAGCACGTAGCGGGCGATGGCCAGGCCCACCATGTGCGAGGCGGCGAGGTTGGCTCTCAGCTGCGCGTCCTGCGCCCCGGTGGCCGCCGCGACCCGCACGAAGACCTCGCGGGTGAGGAACTCCCGCACCATCCGCGCCGCCCCGGGCCCGGAGAGCACCGAGACGATCAAGGCCATGAGCCGCTCCCGGCCGACGGGGTTGTCCCAGACGTCGAAGAAGGAGCGGGCCATGCGCTCGCCGATCCCGTCCAGGCCCGGGTCCACGACCCGGGCGACCAGGGTCCTGGGTACGGCCGGGAACTCCACCGCGGCGACGAAGACCTCGTCCTTGCCCTCGAAGTAGTGGTGCACGAGCCTCGGGTCCACCCCCGCCAGCCGGGCGATGCCCCGCAGCGTCGTCGCGTCATAGCCCTTGGCCGCGAACTCCGAGCGTGCCGCGGCCAGGATCTCCGCGCGTGTGTCCGCCCCGGCCGGCCGTGGGCCCCGTCGGCGCCGCGGAGTCCGGGGGGAGGCGGCACGGGCGACCGGTCCCCCCTCGGTCACCGGTACCCCACCCGCTGCGGATCCTCCAGATGGGCAGGCATGACGCGAGCTGGTGTTCCCGGGAGATCCGTGGCACCGGGCTCCGGCCCGCCGCCCGGGACGGAACCCGAGCCCGGTCCTGAGGCCGGGTCACCGGTCCTCGGGAGACCGGCCTCCGGGGGCAAGGTCCCCAACGGCCCGGTCTCCAGGGGCCCGGTCTCCAGGGGCCCGGTCTCCAGGGGCAGAGTCCCCAACGGTCCGGTCACCGGCGGCAGGGCATGACGGCTGGTCCGGGACCGGGGCGCGGTGAGCTCCATGGCGGTCTCGGGCCCGTGCCGGCCCGGAGAGGTCCGGGCGTCCGCCCGCACTCCCAGGCTCCGCCGACCTCCCCACCAGGTCCGATCCCGCGATCCACCGGGTTCCTCGCGCCGGTCCGGCGACGCCGATGGCGGGACGTCCCCCGGAACACCCGGAACACCCAGCACGCTCGGCGGCGTGCCACCGTCGTACCGGGCACCACCGTCGGACCGGGCACCACCGTCCGACCCGGCGCCACCGTCGGACCGGCCCGAACGATCCGAACGGGCGGGGTCGAGGTACCGCCGCGCGAAGGCCAGCGCCTCGGCGAGGTCACCCTCACGCTCGGCCTGGGTCGTGCAGCGCCGGGTGTTCACCTCAACCACGACCGTGCCGTCGAAACCGCGCGCGGCCAGCGCCCCGAGGATGTCGGCACAGGGCTGTCCGCCGCGGCCCGGCACGAGGTGCTCGTCCCGGGGCGAACCGGTGCCGTCCCCCAGGTGCAGGTGGGCGAGCCGACCGCCCAGCGCCGTCACCATGGCCAGGGAGTCCACCCCCGCCGTCGCGGCGTGGGACAGATCCACGGTCACGTGACGGTAGGGCTGGGGCACCGGGTCCCAGCCGGGCGCGTACGCGGTCACCGACCCGTGCCGGGCCCGCCACGGGTACATGTTCTCCACCGCCACGGCCACCCCGGTCTGCTCCTCCACCCGGGCCACGGTCTCGGTGAAGCCGGCCGCGTACTCCCGTTGCCAGCGGAACGGCGGGTGCACCACGACGACGGACGCCCCGAGGTCCCGGGCCACGGTGGCGGTCCGCTCCAGCTTGACGCCCGGATCCCGGCCCCACACCCGCTGGGTCACCAGGAGACATGGCGCGTGCACGGCCAGCACCGGGATCCGGTAGTGCTCGGAGAGCCGGGCCACGGCGGCCGGGTCCTGGCTGACGGGGTCGGTCCAGATCATGACCTCGACGCCGTCGTAGCCCAGACGGGCGGCGGTGGAGAAGGCGTCCGCACAGGTCTGCGGATAGGTCGAGGCCGTCGAGAGTGCCACCGCGGTTCGTGCCCCGCGCACCCCGCGGGGTCGCTCTCCACGGGCCGACGCCCTGCCCCCGACGTCATGGCCGCGCGCGTCACCGGACATGAGCCCAGGCTAGCCCGCCGCCGGTGCCCCCGGCGCGCCCGCGACCCGTGTGCGGTCGACCGACGATCAGTTCACCGCCAACGGTTCACATCCCCAGGAACGGCCGTTGCCGGACCACCCGGCCGCTCCGGGCATCGGCGGCGCCAGCCCCTAGGGTGAGGCCATGTCCCCCAGGCAGCCCGAGACCGCCCTCGACGGGCCCCGGTTGTGGGTGGAGTTCCCCGATCCCGCGGACCCGTCGGATCCTCCCGGACGGGTCTTCCGATGTGATCTGACCTGGCTCACCTCGCGGTGGACCTGCATCTGGGGCCGGGGATGTCCGGGCATCTACGCCGACCGCCCGGACGACGGCTGCTGCACGGTCGGCGCGCATCTGACCGACGAGGACGACGAACGACGGGTCGCGGCGGCCGCCGAACGCCTCGACGACCGGACCTGGCAGTTCCGTGCGACCGGCCGGGCGGAGGGCTGGGCCGAGTGCGAGCCGGACGGGACCCGCCGCACCCGCATCGTGGACGGCGCCTGCATCTTCGCGAACAGGCCGGGCTTCCCGGCGGGTGCGGGCTGCGCGCTGCATCAACAGGCGGTCCGGGACGGCGTGCCCGCGCTCCTGCTGAAACCGGACGTGTGCTGGCAACTGCCCCTGTTGCGCAGCTACCGCACCGTCGAGCGCCCCGACGACACCCGGTACCTCGAGGTCTCCGTGAGCGAGTACGACCGCCGCGGCTGGGGACCGGGTGGCCACGATCTGGACTGGTACTGCACCGGCTCGCCCCTGGCGCATCACGGGGAGCGTCCGGTGTACCTGGCCCTGGCCACCGAGCTCGCCGAGCTCATGGGCGCTCCGGCCGCCGCCGAACTCGCCCGCCTCTGCACCGAGGTGCTCGCCGCCGGGACGAACAGGCATCCGGCAACCCTTGCGGCAATGCTCAGCCCGGGGCCCTCGGAGACCGACACTGCTTAGTGGGAACACCGGCGTCGGCACCCTGCCCCGTTCCGGCCACCGGCCCCGGTCCCCACGCCCCGTTCCCCCACGGATCGCGAGCACCGGGATGATCGACCATGGTTAGTCGGGTACTGCGCAGCCCCAACATCTGGGACCACCCTGATGTCTACGAGATCGAGAATCTGGCCGTCGACCGGGACGGCGTGCTCGACGCGGCCATGGACGTGATCCGTCCCTGGGACGGCGCGACCGTGCTCGACATCGGCTGCGGCACGGGCTTCCACCTGCCCCGGTTCGCCGAGCGCGCGCAGTGGGTGATCGGCGTCGAGCCGCACCCGCCGCTCCTCGCCCGGGCCCGGCGCCGGGTGCAGGACCTGCCCGCGGTCCAGGTGCGGGCCGGCACCGCCCAGGCCCTGCCCGTACCGGACGCCTCCGTGGACCTGGTGCACGCGCGCTGGGCCTACTTCTTCGGTCCAGGGTGCGAGGCGGGCCTCGCCGAGGTGTCCCGGGTGATCCGCCGGGGCGGCGCCGCCTTCGTGATCGACAACGATCCGAGCAGGTCCACGTTCGGGGAGTGGTTCCGCCAGGCCTACCCGAACCACGACGGCGCCGAGGTCGAACGGTTCTGGGCCCGGCAGGGCTGGCACCAGCGGGCCCTGGACATTCGCTGGGACATGGACTCCCGTGAGGACTTCGAGGCCGTGGTGCGGATCGAGTTCCCCGGCGAGCACGCCGAGCGCATCCTGGCCGCGCACTCCGGCCGCGGGGTGGACTACGCCGTCAACCTGTTCTGGCACACCTGGTGAGTCCGGGCCGGCGGGTCGTCCCCACCGGTGTGGACGGTGTGGTGGTGTGGACGACCGGTCGTCGGCTGTCGGTGTCAGGTCCTAGCCTGCGAGGGTGAGCACCGCACAGGCACCGCACTTCGGACACGGTCAGAGCCCCGCACCCGAGCAGGACTCCGGACACGTGCCCGGCCCTGGACACCAGCACGGCCAGAGACACCAGAACGGCCAGGCGCACCAGCACGGCCAAGGACACAGGTGGAACCGCCGGTGCGGATCCGCAGGGACCGCAGGGGTGTCCGCATGACCGCAGGTGCCGGGACGACCACGAGGGGATCCTCGGGCCGCGGAGCCGCGGGACGGCAGCGCTCCGCCTACCGGTGCACCGAGTGCGGTTGGCGTGGCCCGCGCTGGTCCGGCCGGTGCGCCCAGTGTCAGGCCTGGGGGTCGATCGAGGAGGACTCCGGTCCGCCCGCCGGGCTGACCCCGGCCCGCGCCGTCACCGCGGCCGCGCAGCCGATCTCCGAGATCGACGCCACCGCCGCCAGCATGATCCCGACCGGCGTCCCCGAACTCGACCGGGTGCTGGGCGGCGGGCTGGTCTGCGGTGCGGTCGTGCTCCTCGCGGGAGAGCCCGGCACCGGCAAGTCCACCCTGCTCCTGGACGCCGCGGCCCGCGCGGCCGAGAGCGGCGGCGGCCGCACGGTCCTGTACATCACCGGTGAGGAGTCCGCCGCCGCGGTACGGCTGCGCGCCGAGCGCATCGGCGCCCTGTCGCCCCGCCTGCTCGTGGCGGCCGAGACCGATCTGGCCACCGTCCTCGGCCACGTGGAACAGTCGGCACCCGACCTGCTCGTGGTCGACTCCGTGCAGACGATCGCGAGCGAGGCGGTGGACAGCGCGGCCGGGAACGCGGGGCAGGTACGGGAGGTCGCCGCGGCACTGATCCGGGTCGCGAAGTCCCGCGGCATGGCCACCGTGATCGTCGGACACGTGACCAAGGACGGCAGCATCGCCGGACCGCGGGTGCTCGAGCACCTCGTGGACGTGGTCTGCCAGTTCGAGGGTGATCGCCACACCCGGCTGCGGCTGCTGCGCACCGTCAAGAATCGCTACGGCCCGACCGACGAGGTGGGGTGCTTCGACCTCTCCGAGACAGGTATCACCGGTCTGGCCGACCCGAGCGGGCTGTTCCTGTCCCGGCACGCGGGACCCGTGGCGGGCACGAGCGTCACCGTGACCCTCGAGGGACGCCGTCCCCTGGTCGCGGAGGTCCAGGCCCTGGTCGCGCCCAGCGTCCTGGCGAACCCTCGACGAACCACCTCGGGACTGGACTCCAGCCGCGTCGCCCTGGCGCTCGCGGTGCTGGAGCGACGGGCCGGGGTGCGCCTGGCCAACCGGGACGTCTTCGCGGCCACCGTGGGTGGCGTGCGCCTGGTGGAACCCACGACCGATCTGGCCGTGGCCCTCGCCGTGGCCAGCGCGGCCCTCGACCTGCCGGTCGCCCCGGCGATGGTGGTGCTCGGTGAGGTCGGTCTCGCGGGCGAGGTGCGCCGGATCACCGGTGCGGGACGGAGACTGACCGAGGCGGCACGACTAGGGTTCAACACGGCCATCGTGCCCTGGGGAACGGACGACGCCGTCCCACCGGGGATGTCGGTGATCCCGGTGCGGGACATCGTGACCGCCCTGGAGGTGATCACCCCCGTCCCGGGGTCCCCCGCGGCACAGGACGCCACCTGAGCATTTCACCGATTTCCCACAGTCTGACTACTTAGAGTCACAGCTTCGCAACACTGTGACCATACCCTTCAGGTCCTAGTAGCGCAGGTCAGTAGACTGCACGCACACCAGGCGACAGGAGATGCCCGTGGCGGTTGAGCGCTCCGCCGAGGAGCTGTTGCGCGCCACCCTGGCCGCAGTGGCCCCGGGTACGGCGCTGCGCGACGGGCTGGAGCGGATCCTGCGCGGCCGGACCGGCGCGTTGATCGTGCTCGGCTACGACCGCGAGGTGGCCGACGTCTGCACGGGTGGTTTCGTCCTGGACGTCGAGTTCTCCGCGACCCGGCTGCGCGAGCTGGCCAAGATGGACGGCGCCATCGTGATCGCGACCGATGTCTCGCGGATCGTGCGGGCGGCGGTCCAACTGGTGCCCGACTCCTCGATCGAGACGAGCGAGTCCGGCACGCGGCACCGCACCGCGGAACGTGTGGCCAAGCAGACCGGGTTCCCGGTCATCTCGGTGAGCCAGTCCATGCGCATCGTCGCCCTCTACGTGGGCGGCCTGCGCTACGTCCTCGAGGCCTCCGACGCGATCCTGGCCAAGGCGAACCAGGCCCTGGCCACGCTCGAGCGGTACAAGTCGCGGCTCGACGAGGTCACCGGCACGCTGTCCGCCCTGGAGATCGAGGATCTTGTCACGGTCCGCGACGTGTCGATCGTCGTCCAGCGTCTGGAAATGGTCCGCCGGATCTCGGACGAGATCGCCCACTACGTCATCGAGCTGGGCACGGACGGCCGACTGCTCGCCCTTCAGCTGGACGAACTCATCGGCGGTGTAGGCATCGATCGTGAACTCGTGATCCGGGACTACCTGGACGCCGCGCGACGCGAACGGACGATGGTCGACGTCCTCAACGACCTGGCCGAGATCCTGGCCAGCGACCTCGTCGACCTCGGGCAGGTCGCCCGCGTGCTCGGCTTCTCGGCGAGCGGGGAGTCCCTGGACGCCGCGGTCAGCCCCAAGGGCTACCGGCTGCTCACGAAGGTCCCCCGATTGCCCGCGACCATCATCGAGCGACTCGTGGACCACTTCGGCGACCTGCAGAAGCTGCTCGCGGCCAACCTGGACGATCTGATGACCGTGGAGGGCGTGGGCGAACAGCGCGCCCGTGCGGTCCGTGAGGGCCTGTCCCGGCTGGCGGAGTCCTCGATCCTCGAACGCTACGTCTGAGGCCGTCCAGCCGCACCCGCCGGTGGCCGCTCGGGCGTGTGGGCCCGAGGATGGGTCCGTGGCCGACCACCCGCTGCACGAGCCGGTCCTGGACTGGTACCGCACGGCCGGACGTGACCTGCCCTGGCGTCGGCCGGACTGCACCCCGTGGGGCGTGCTGGTCAGCGAGATCATGCTGCAGCAGACGCCCGTCGTCCGCGTCCTCCCGGTCTGGCAGGCCTGGCTCACCCGCTGGCCCACGCCGCGTGCGCAGGCCGCCGAGCCCGCGGCGGAGGCCATTCGACTCTGGGGCCGCCTCGGCTACCCCCGGCGCGCCCTACGCCTGCACGAGGCGGCCGGGGCGATCGTGGCGCAACACGAGGGCCGGGTGCCCGCGGAACACGCGCAGCTGCGTGCCCTCCCGGGCATCGGCGACTACACCGCGGCCGCCGTGGCCACGTTCGCGTTCGGGCAGGCACACCCGGTCCTGGACGTCAACGTTCGGCGGGTGCTGGCACGTGCGGTGCGCGGCGTCGCCCAGCCCGAGCCCGCGCCGACTGCCGCGGAACGGAGCCTGGCCGTGTCCCTGGTGCCCGCCGATCCCGAGCGGGCCGTGCGGTGGGCCACGGCATCCATGGAGCTCGGGGCCCTGCAGTGCACTGCCCGGACGCCGGATTGCTCCACCTGTCCCGTGCTGGGTCTGTGCCGGTGGCAGGAGCTCGGTGCGCCCCCCGCCACCGGGGCCGCTCGCCGGGTCCAGGGCTACGAGGGGACCGATCGCCAGGTTCGGGGCCGCCTTCTGGGAGCCCTGCGGAAGACCCACGGCGCCCTCACCATGCCGGATCTCGTCGCCGCGGCTCCGGACGCCGTCCTGCGCGACCCGGGCCAGCGGGACCGGTGTCTCGCCGGCCTCCTCGCGGACGGGCTCGTCGAGCCGCTGTCCGAGGGCCGCTACGCCCTGCCCGGGACGATCGTGCGCCCCGCGCGGGTCACCCTTCCCTGAGCATGCGCGTGTTGCCGAGGGTGTTCGGCTTCACCCGCGCCAGGTCGAGGAACTCGGCGACGCCCTCGTCCATCGACCGCAGGAGCTCGGTGTAGACGTCCGGGGGCACCGGGGTGCCCTGAATGGGGCGGAACCCGTGCCGGGCGAAGAAGTCCACCTGGAAGGTCAGGCAGAACAGCCGCGAGACCCCGAGTTCCTTCGCCTCGCGGATCAGCGCGTCGAGCACCGCGTGCCCCACACCGCGGCCCTGCCAGGCGCGGGACACCGCGAGGGTGCGGATCTCGGCGAGGTCCTCCCACATGACGTGCAGGGCACCGCAGGCGACCACCTCGCCGTCGGCCTCGGCCACCCGGAACTCCTGCAGGTCCTCGTAGAGCGTGACCAGCTCCTTGCCGAGCAGGATCCGTTCCTGGGCGAATCCCTCCACCAGGGCCACGATCGACCGCACATCGGGGGTGCGCGCGCGGCGAATCTGGAACCCCTCGGCAACAGGACTCATGCCGCAATCCTTTCATGCGCTCCTCGGGTCGCTGCCGGCCCAGGCAGGGCACACAGAACCCACGCAGGGCACACAGAACCCCAGGCAGGGCACACAGAACAGGGTGGCCACGGATCCATGATCCGTGGCCACCCTGGACAGCTACTGCGGGGTGAGCCCCGCGCTCACTCCTCGGTCGTCTGTACCGGAGCCGCCTCGATGTCCGCGGCTTCGGGCAGGTCGCTCTTCGAGGTTCCCTCGAAGGTGAAGACCGCGGTCTCGCCCTCGCCCTCGGCACCGACCACGACGATCTGGCCGGCACGCAACTGCCCGTAGAGGATGCGCTCGGAGAGCTGGTCCTCGATCTCCCGCTGGATGGTGCGCCGCAGCGGGCGGGCGCCCAGGACCGGGTCGTAACCCTTGACGGCCAGGACCCGCTTGGCCGGGGCGGTGAGCTCGATGCCCATGTCCCGGTCACGCAGCCGCTCGTCCACCTTCGCGATCATCAGGTCGACGATCTGGACGATCTCCTCCTGCAACAGCTGCGGGAAGACGATGGTGTCGTCCACGCGGTTGAGGAACTCCGGCCGGAAGTGCTGCTTGAGCTCGTCGTTGACCTTGGCCTTCATGCGCTCGTAGCCGGTACGGACGTCGTTGCCGGCCTGGAAACCCATCTGCACGCCGCGGGAGATGTCACGGGTGCCGAGGTTCGTGGTCATGATGATCACGGTGTTCTTGAAGTCGATGGACCGACCCTGGCTGTCCGTGAGCCGACCGTCCTCCAGGATCTGCAACAACGAGTTGAAGATGTCCGGGTGTGCCTTCTCGACCTCGTCGAACAGGACCACCGAGAACGGGCGACGGCGGACCTTCTCGGTGAGCTGGCCGCCCTCCTCGTAGCCCACGTAGCCGGGCGGGGAGCCGAACAGTCGCGAGACGGTGTGCTTCTCGGAGAACTCGCTCATGTCGAGCTGGATCAACGAGTCCTCGTCGCCGAAGAGGAACTCCGCCAACGCCTTGGCCAACTCGGTCTTCCCGACGCCGGTCGGCCCGGCGAAGATGAACGAGCCACCGGGACGCTTCGGGTCCTTCAGACCCGCACGCGTGCGCCGGATTGCCTGCGACATCGCCTTGATCGCCTCGTTCTGGCCGATCACGCGCTTGTGCAGTTCGTCCTCCATGCGCAACAGGCGCGAGGACTCCTCCTCGGTGAGCTTGAACACCGGGATTCCCGTGGCGGTGGCGAGCACCTCGGCCACGAGTTCCTCGTCCACCTCGGCGACCACGTCCATGTCGCCGGCCTTCCACTGCTTCTCCCGCTCGGCCTTCGCGGCGAGCAGCTTCTTCTCCTGGTCGCGGAGCGACGCTGCCTTCTCGAAGTCCTGTGCGTCGATCGCGGACTCCTTCTCCCGCCGCGTCTGCGCGATCTTCTCGTCGAACTCGCGCAGATCCGGTGGAGCCGTCATGCGCCGAATCCGCAGCCGGGCGCCCGCCTCGTCGATCAGGTCGATCGCCTTGTCCGGCAGGTACCGGTCGTTGACGTACCGGTCCGCGAGCGTCGCCGCCGCCACCAGGGCGCCGTCCGTGATCGAGACCCGGTGGTGGGCCTCGTAGCGGTCCCGCAGGCCCTTGAGGATCTCGATGGTGTGCGAGAGCGAGGGCTCCTGCACCTGGATCGGCTGGAACCGCCGCTCCAGGGCCGGGTCCTTCTCGACGTGCTTGCGGTACTCGTCGAGAGTCGTGGCACCGATGGTCTGCAGCTCGCCGCGGGCCAGCATCGGCTTGAGGATGCTCGCGGCGTCGATCGCGCCCTCGGCGGCACCCGCACCCACCAACGTGTGCAGCTCGTCGATGAACAGGATGATGTCCCCGCGGGTCCGGATCTCCTTGAGCACCTTCTTCAGGCGCTCCTCGAAGTCACCGCGGTAGCGCGAACCCGCCACGAGCGCGCCCAGGTCGAGCGTGTAGAGCTGCTTGTCCTTGAGCGTCTCTGGGACCTCGCCCTTGATGATGCCCTGGGCGAGTCCTTCCACGACGGCGGTCTTGCCGACGCCGGGCTCTCCGATCAGCACCGGGTTGTTCTTGGTGCGGCGGGACAGCACCTGCATGACCCGCTCGATCTCCTTCTCCCGGCCGATCACGGGGTCGAGCTTGCCCTCCCGCGCGGCCTGGGTGAGGTTACGACCGAACTGGTCCAGCACCAGCGACCCGGCGGGGGTGCCCTCGGTGGGCCCGCCGGACGTGGCGGGCTCCTTGCCCTGGTACCCCGACAGCAGCTGGATGACCTGCTGGCGCACGCGGTTGAGGTCGGCACCCAACTTCACAAGGACCTGCGCCGCGACGCCCTCGCCCTCCCGGATCAGCCCGAGCAGGATGTGCTCGGTGCCGATGTAGTTGTGGCCGAGTTGCAGCGCCTCGCGCAGCGAAAGCTCCAGGACCTTCTTGGCCCGGGGCGTGAACGGGATGTGGCCGGAGGGAGCCTGCTGGCCCTGACCGATGATCTCCTGAACCTGCTCACGAACCGCGTCCAGGGAGATCCCGAGAGACTCCAGCGCCTTGGCCGCGACGCCCTCGCCCTCATGGATCAGTCCGAGCAGGATGTGCTCGGTACCGATGTAGTTGTGGTTGAGCATCCTGGCCTCCTCCTGAGCCAGGACGACGACACGGCGGGCGCGGTCGGTGAACCTCTCGAACATCTGCGCTCCTCGCGTGCGGTCGGGCGGAGCGCTTGATGCTCTCCGGCTGACCTGTCGATGCTATCTCCGGGATCCGTCAGTCTCACCCTCTTGGCCACGAGGTGAGACCGAGCCGATACCCGCTGCTTCGGCCAACGGTGCCCATGACTTTCGTGTTCCGCAACGGACCCTCGGACCGCGCATGTTCGCTGCTGGCGGACATCCGGGTCGCGCGCCGTGGCCGGGCCGACCCGACGGGGCGGATTCCGACGACTCAGAGACCGCCGAGACGCCGGCCGAACGCCCCGTGTCCTGGGCAACCGCTGTGTCGAAGGCGACCGCTGTGTCGAAGGCGACCACGGGGCCCTAGGGGCGACCACGGGGGCGAGCGCGACCACGGAGAGGGACGGTCGGCCGGGTACGACGGCCACCGCCCCTGTCCCCGGACGACCTCCGGCCCCGTCCTGTGCCGGGGGACGGATCAGGGAACGCGCGACCACGTCCCGCCAGAAGGCTCCCGGGAACTGCCGGAGCGCCCTCGGGAATCGGCGGGACGTACCCCGGAGTGGGACGGGATCCCGAACGCAGGGACCCCGGGACGCACCGGGACGGAGGAAGTGCCCACCGGACAGGGGAAGCCGCGCCCCAGGCACGGGACGCGGCTTCCCCCGCGAGTCAGTGGGCCTGCTCGAAAGCCTGCAGCACCTGCGAGGAGACGCGGCCGCGGTCGCTCACCTGGAAGCCGTTGTCCCGCGCCCAGGCCCGCACCTCGGCGAGATCCGGACGGCCGTTCTGACGACCTCCGCGGGGTGCGGCCGTACGGGTCCGGGTGGCGGTACGGCCACCGATCCGACGCGCATGTCCGACCCATTCGCTCACACCCTCGCGGAGGCGGGCCGCGTTGGAGGTGGAAAGGTCGATCTCGTAGCTCACACCGTCAAGGGCGAACGTCACCGTCTCCTCGGCGACACCGCCGTCGAGGTCGTCGACGAGAAGAACCTGGACCTTCTGGGCCATCACTTTCTCCTGACTCGGGGAGGATTACTCCCCCCAATGATCGGACGACCCGGCGGGAATGTCAAAGAGAGAGGCGATCCACAGGAAAGTCGTGTCGTCGGCGTGACCCACCGGGCACAATTGGTACCGATCGTGCGTCCTCGAAAACGGGGTCGGGCACCCATAGGATCCTCCGCATAGCCGAGCGGCACCGGGATGATCCGTTACCCGCCCGCGATCCGGCCGCCCCGCCACACCGACGACGGCTCGACCGGTATAGCAGCCCCCATTGCCCGCACGGGCATAGCGGCATGCCCGCACGTGCTCATAGCTCCGGACAGGGTTTGCCGTGCGCCGCACCTTAGTCCTTCGGACCGGATAGCGACGGGAAAGTTGCGCAGATCACGTAAAGATCACCGCCGGTATGCCGATGACCACAGGTTCGGCTCCCGCCCGGGAGCCACATTGCCTCCGGAATGCCCCGCGCCTCACCGGGTCGTGCCCGGCCGGACATCGGGGTGGGGCTCAGTCGTGCGTCGCGTCGGGTGCGTCCGCACCCGCCGGGCCCTTCTCGCCGTCGCCGGAGAGCTCCGTCCCCCCGGCGGCAGGCACAGCCGGGTTGACCCCCGCGAGGGACTCGTGTGCCCGACGCTCGGCCCGATCGGCGCCGACCAGGGCGCGGAGCGCGAGCAGGAACAGGGCCAGCACCCCCAGGGAGGGCACCACGGTGGTCACGACGGTCCCCACATCCTCCAGCCTATGCCGCCACCGTGGATCCGCGAGCGGACCACGGGATGCGCAGTGGATCCGTCGGCGGACCACGGGATGCGCAGTGGATCCGCCGGCGCACCACGGGCCGGCACCGCCGGGGAGCCGGTTCAGCCCTCGGGCTTGACCAGGGGGAAGAGGATCGTCTCGCGGATCCCCAGGCCGGTCACGGCCATGAGCAGGCGGTCCAGGCCCATGCCCATGCCCCCGGCCGGCGGCATGCCGTACTCCATGGCACGCAGGAAGTCCTCGTCGAGCAACATGGCCTCCTCGTCGCCGCGCGCGGCGAGCCGGGCCTGGGCGACGAACCGCTCGCGCTGGACCACCGGGTCGACGAGTTCCGAGTAGGCGGTGGCCAACTCGAAACTCCGCACGTACAGATCCCACTTCTCGGCGACCCCGGGGGTACTGCGGTGTGCCCGGGTCAGCGGACTGGTCTCCTCCGGATAGTCCCGGACGAACGTGGGCGCGTACAGGTCGGGCACGACCAGCGCCTCGAAGAGTTCCTCGGCGAGCTTGCCCGGTCCGTAGTGTCCGGCCACGGGCACGGAATGCTTGTCCGCATATGCACACAGAGCGGCCATGGGGGTGGTGGCGTCCACCTCCTCACCGAGCGCCGCGGAGAGGCTGCCGAACAACGTCACCTCGGCCCATTCCCCACCGAGGTCGTACTCCGTACCGTCCGCCAGCTCCACGACCGTGGACCCGTGCACCGCCCGTGCGGCGTCCTGCACGAGAGTGCGGGTCAGCGCGGCCATCGTGTCGTAGCTGCCGTAGGCCTCGTAGGCCTCAATCATCGCGAACTCCGGCGAATGGGTCGAGTCGGCCCCCTCGTTCCGGAAGTTCCGGTTGATCTCGAAGACCTTCTCGATCCCGCCGACCACCGCACGCTTCAGGAACAGTTCCGGGGCGATTCGCAGGAACAGGTCGAGGTCGAAGGCGTTCATGTGCGTGCGGAACGGCCGTGCCGCGGCGCCGCCGTGCATCACCTGCAGCATCGGCGTCTCCACCTCGAGGAACCCCCGGTCGTGGAAGCACTCGCGAAGCGCCCGCACGACGCGGGCCCGGGTGCGCACGACCTCGCGGGCCGCGGGACGGACGATGAGGTCCACGTACCGCTGGCGGACCCGGGTCTCCTCGGACATCTCCTTGTGCAGCACCGGCAGGGGCCGCAGGGCCTTGGCCGCCAACTGCCAGGAGTCGGCCATCACGGAGAGCTCCCCCGTGCGCGAGCAGATCACCCGCCCGTGCACGAACACGTGGTCGCCCAGGTCGACGTCCTGCTTCCAGCCGGCCAGCGCCTCGGCGCCGACCCCGGCCAGGGAGACCATGACCTGCAGCCGGGTCCCGTCGCCCTCCTGCAGGGTCGCGAAGCACAGCTTGCCCGTATTGCGCGCGAGGACGACCCGACCGGTCACGCCGACCTCGTCGTCCGTCTCCTCGCCCGCCGTGAGCTCGCCGTGCGCGGCCCGCACCTCACCGAGGGTGTGCGTGCGGGGCACGGTCACCGGATAAGGCTCCTGCCCGGCGTCCAGCAGGCGCTGACGCTTCTCCCGGCGCACCCGCAGCTGCTCGGGCAGCAGGTCGGCCTCGGCGTCCGATCCGGCGGCGGCCGCCGTTTGCCGGGCAGCGGTCTGCGGGGTGGACGCCCCAGGCGACAGCGGGTCGGTCAGGCCCGGGGAGAGCGGGGTGAGGCGGGGGGACGGCTCCTGGTCGGTCACGGAGTGCAAGGGTATCCGCCGGGCGGAGCCGGTTCCGGAGCGGTCAGCGCCCGGGAACGGTGGCGAGATCCATCGCCAGGTCCAGGGCGGGCGAGGAGTGGGTCAGCGCCCCCACCGAGAGGTAGTCCACCCCGGTCGCCGCGTACTCGGCCGCCAGCTCCAGGGTCAGCCCGCCCGTGGCCTCCAGCTCGATCGGCTCACCGATCTCCCCGGAGAGCACGCGCATGCGGCGCACGGTCTCCCCGAGCTCGCCCAGGCTCATGTTGTCGCAGAGGAGGAAGCGCGCCCCGGCCTGCACCGACTCCTCGGCCTCGGCCACGGTGGTCACCTCGACCTGCACCGCGATCTCGGGGAAGGCCCCGCGCACCGACTGGTGCGCCTGTGCCAGGGACCCGGCGGCGAGCTTGTGGTTGTCCTTGATCATCGCGACGTCGTACAGGCCCATGCGCTTGTTGTCGCCGCCCCCGGCACGCACCCCGTACTTGTCCAGGGCCCGCAGCCCCGGCGTCGTCTTGCGGGTGTCCAGCACCGTGGCCCCCGACCCCGCGAGCGCCTCCACCCAGGCGCGGGTGTGCGTGGCGATGCCGCTCGTGTGGCTGCACAGGTTGAGCATGGTCCGCTCGGCCACCAGCAGCACCCTCGTGGGACCGCTCAGCTCGGCCACCACGTCGCCGCGGCGCACCTCCTGGCCCTCCGCCGCCCGCAGCTCCGTGCTGGCGACCGGCATGCCCAACCAGGCCGCCGTCTCGGCCAGTACGACCGGGATGACCACGAGCCCGGCGACGACGCCGTCCGCCCGGGCCACCACCTGGGCGACGCTCTCCTGGTCGGCGGGGATCGTGGCCAGAGTGGTCACGTCCCGGCGGTCCGGACCGAGGTCCTCCGTGAGTGCACGCAGGACGACGTCCCGCACCCACGACGGGTCGAGTCCCGCGGTCACGAGGGACTCCTTGGTGCCCTCCTGCCAGGGGGTCCGGACGTCCTCCTCGGCCCGGTGCCTGCTCATCGTGACACTCCCGTAGTAGTGGTCCCGGCCACGGGACGGATCCTGGTCGTCCGGTCCTGCGGGGGCAACTGGCCCCCAGGGGTCATCGGGTCCGGAGATCGGGTCACCGCGGGCCCGCCAGGGGGCGGAACCGCACCCGCACCCTGCCATCCTCCCCCACCTCGCTGATCAGCCGTCCCCGCCACGCGTCGTCGGCGTCCGGCGCGTCCTCGCGGTAGTGGCCGCCCCGCGTCTCCGTGCGCAGGTTCGCCACCTGGGTGAGCACGCTCGCCACGTGGTGCAGATTGGTGGTCTCCCACTCGGCGGTCCCCGGTGCGGGCACCCGGCCTGCGCTGCGGGCCGCGCGCTCGGCGACCAGGGTCAGGGCCGTGGCGGCCTGGGCGAGCGCCCCCGCGGTGCGGATGACTCCTGGGCCGTGCGCGGCCGCCCGTTGCACGGCGACCCGGGCGGTCGCCGGCACCAGGGCCGGGACGCCGGGACGCTCCACGGGCTCGCTCCGGGGCAGGTCACCGGCGTCCACCCGGGCCGCGATGTCGTCGGCGATGCGGTACGCGAACACCAGCCCCTCCAGGAGCGAGTTGCTCGCGAGCCGGTTCGCCCCGTGCACGCCGGTGCACGCGGTCTCGCCCACCGCGTACAGACCGGGCAGGGAGCCCCGGCCTTCGAGGTCCACCAGGACACCGCCCGAGTGGTAGTGCTGCGCCGGGGCGACCGGCACCAGGTCCTCGGCCAGGTCGAAGCCGTGCCCGGCCAGGGACTCCACGATGGTGGGGAAGCGCCCGTGCAGGAAGGCCTTCCCGAGGTGCCGGGCGTCCAGGAACACGTGCGGAGCGCCGGTCTGCGCGGTCCGTCGCACGATGGCCTTCGCCACGACGTCGCGCGGCGCCAGTTCCGCCATCGGGTGGGCCTCGGGCATGAAGCGGTGACCGTCGACGTCCAGGAGGACGGCGCCCTCGCCCCGGACCGCCTCGGAGATCAGCGGCTGCTGCCCCCGGGCCGCCGGTCCGAGCCAGAGCACGGTCGGGTGGAACTGGACGAACTCCAGGTCCGCCACGGCGGCGCCGGCCCGCAGGGCTGCGGCCGTGCCGTCGCCCGTGGCCTCGCGCGGGTTCGTCGTCGAGGCGAACACCTGCCCGATGCCGCCGGTCGCGAGCACCACGGCCCGGCCGAGCACCCAGCCCACGCCGTCCCGACTGCCCTCCCCGATGACGTGCACGCTCACGCCGCACACCCGTCGTTCCGGGTCGCCGACCCGCCGTTCCGGACCGTCGGAGGTGAGCAGGTCGATCACCAGGGCGTGCTCGAGGACCTCGATGCCCGGGTCCTCCTGCACGGCCCGGAGCGCCTCGATGAGTGCCCGGGAGATCTCGGCGCCGGTGGCGTCCCCTCCGGCGTGCGCGATCCGGTCGCGGTGATGCCCGCCCTCGCGGGTGAGGGCGATACTGCCCGTCGGCGTGCGGTCGAAGGCCGTGCCCAGGCCGACCAGCTGGCGCACCCGGCGGGGCCCCTCGGTGACCAGCGTGCGGACCGCGTCGAGGTCGCACAGCCCGCCGCCGGCGGTCAGGGTGTCGGCCAGGTGGTGCTCCGGCGCGTCGTCCGCGCCGAGGGCCGCCGCGATCCCGCCCTGCGCCCACCGCGTGGCCCCGGCGCTGAGCACCGTCTTGGTCACGAGCATCACCCGAGGAACCCGGCGACGCAGCCGCAACGCGGCGGTCAGGCCGGCGATGCCGGAACCCACCACGACGACGTCGACCCGCGCCGTCCACCCGGGATCGGGTGCGGCGAGCCGGGGCGGGAGCACGACCGGGTCACCGGCGGCCGCCAGTGCCTCGGCGGGCGTGGTCACGCGGACGCCTGCCCGACGTCCACGATCTGGTTGTCGATCAGGCGAGTGGTGCCCACCCGGGCCGCCACCGCCAGCAAGGCCGGCCCCCGGTGCCACTCGGGCACGTCCTCCAGGGTGTTCGGATCGGTCAGCACGAGGTAGTCCACGCGGCAGAGCGGCTCCGCCTGCAGCACGTCGCGGGCGGCCCGACGCACCGCGCTCCCGCCCTCCCGGGCCGCCTCCTGGCCGGCGCGCAGGGCGGCGGACAGGGCCAGGGCGACCTCGCGGTCCAGGGCGGAGAGGTAGGCGTTCCGGCTGCTGCGGGCCAGCCCGTCCGGCTCGCGCACCGTGGGCACCGCGATCACCCGCACGTCGAAGTCCAGGTCCTGCACCATGCGGCGGATCAGGAGCAACTGCTGGGCGTCCTTCTGGCCGAAGAACGCCAGATTCGGGTGCGTCAGGTGCAGGAGCTTGGCCACCACGGTGAGCACCCCGTCGAAGTGGCCGGGCCGGTGGCGGCCCTCGAGCACCGTGCCCAACCGGCCGGCGGCGATCCGTACGCCCGGGTCGCCGTCCGGGTACACGACGTCCGGGCCGGGGGCGAAGACCAGATCGGCACCCTCCTGGGCGCACAGGAGCAGGTCCGCGTCCAGGGTGCGCGGGTAGCTGGCCAGGTCCTCGGCCGGCCCGAACTGCAACGGGTTGAGGAAGATCGTCACGATCACCGAGTCGCACAGGGCGCTCGCGTGTCGGATGAGCTCGGCGTGCCCGGCATGCAGGGCGCCCATGGTCATCACGACGCCGACCTGACCGGTCAGCTGCGCCCGGGCCACCTCGAACTCGGCCCGGGTGCGCGCCACGACGAGTTCACCGGTGGCGGCGGCTCGTAGCGGGGCCGTACCGATCCGGGCCGGGCCGGGTCCCTGCACCTGCTTCACCCGGTCACCGCTCCGATCCGCTCGCCCGCGCCGCCCGTGACCGGGCGACGATCCGCCGTCACGCTACTAGCCCCCGTCCGGTGGCACCCGCCGGCCCCGGGCGATCCGCAGCCATCGGTCCCGTGGTGCCCGATCCGTCCCGCGGTGCCGAACCGATCCTGTGACGGCGACCGGAGCCTGCCGCCCACGAGGATCAGGGCTCACAGTCCGAGGCGGCGCCGCACGAGGGCGACCAGGGTCGAGGCGTGCAGCCCGCCGAGCTGCTCTCCCTGCAGCGTGCAGCTGAATCCGTCGATGACGAGGTGGTCCGCTGCGGCCGCCACCTCGTAGAGCCGGGGCAGCCACTGCTCCTGGCCGATCCGGCGGGACAGCGCCTCGTGCTCGGCCCGGTAGCCGAAACCTCCCGCCATGCCGCAGCACCCCGCGTCGGCCACGGCGACCCGGTAGCCGAGCAGTTCCAGCAGCGCCCGGTCGGCGTCCACCGCGCCCGTCGGGCGGGAGTGGCAGTGCGGGTGCACGGCCACCGTCTCGCCCGGGGGCGGCAGTGCCGCGGCGGCCCCGGTGAGGGCCTCGAGGGTGAGCAGGTGCTCGGCGGGGCTGCGGGCCAGCGAGGCGAGCCGGGCCGCACGGGGGTCCGCGGACATCAGCCGCGGCAGCTCGTCCCGGAAGGCGGCAAGGCACGACGGCTCGGGCACCACCACGGGAATTTCCTGGTCGTACCAGGGTTGCAGCAGGTCGAGCAGCCGTTTCAGACTGCGCCGGGCCTGGCCCAGCATGCCGGCGTCGTAGTAGGGGCGCCCGCAGCAGGCCCACCCCCCGGGGACGAAGACCCGTTCGCCGAGGCCCTCCAGGACCGCGATGAGGTCGTGTCCGAGGTCCGGACGGTAGGCGTCCGTGAAGGTGTCCGGCCAGACGACGACCCGGCGCCCGGCGGACGACGCGGACGGCAGGGACGACGCGGACGGCACGGACGGGGCGGACGACGTGCTCGTCGGGCCCGCGCCTGCCACCTCCCGGTCGCCTCCGGGAGCGAGGAGCGGGCCGCCCACGAGGCGGGGCGAGGCGGCCGAGGACATGAGACCGGGGGTGCGGTCCGGCAGCACCGAGCGGCGCAAGCTGCGCGCGGCCAGGCGCGGGGCCGGACGGCGCGTGGTCACCCCGGCGGTCCGCCGCACGACGGTGCGCAGGCCGGGCGCGGTGAGCAGGAGGTTGCCCAGCCGGGGCAGGCGGGACCCGATCCGCGCCAGCCACGGGGTCAGGCCGAGCGCGAGCAGCCCGCGGGGGCGTGGCCGGCCCGCGTAGTAGTGCGAGAGGAACTCCGCCTTGTAGGTGGCCATGTCGACGTGGGTCGGGCACTCGGCGACGCAGCCCTTGCAGGACAGGCACAGGTCGAGCGCGTCCCGGACGTCCTCGTTGCGCCAGGTGGTCGCGGTGACGTCGCCCTGGAACATCTCCACGAGCACCCGGGCCCGCCCACGCGTGGAGTGCCGCTCGTCCCGCGTGGCCCGGTACGAGGGGCACATCACCCCGGTGTCGTCCCGGCGGCAGGCCCCCACGCCCACGCAACGCTCCGCGGCCCGCTGGAGCGACCCACCGTCCCGGGCCAGGTCGAAGTGGGTGCGGGTGGAGCGCACCGTGGCGTAGGACGGGCCGAACCGCAGGTTCGTGTCCAGCGGGTACGGGTCCACCACCTTGCCCGGGTTCATCCGCCCCCGCGGGTCGAACAGGGCCTTCACCTGCCGGAACGCGTCCACCAGTTCGGGGCCGTAGAGGCGCTCGAGGAGCTCGCCGCGGGCCTGGCCGTCCCCGTGCTCCCCGGACAGCGAGCCGCCAAGGCGGACGACCAGGTCGGCGGCCCGCTCCACGTAGGCCCGGTAGTGCGCCAGACCGGCGGTCGTGTGCAGGTCGAAGTCGTTGCGGGTGTGCACGCAGCCCTGACCGAAGTGCCCGTACCAGGCGCCGTGGTAGCCGTACTGCTGCCACAACACGGTGATCTCCCGCAGGTACTCGCCCAGCCGGGCCGGCGGCACCGCGGCGTCCTCCCAGCCCTCCGCGTTGTGCCGGCCGCCCTCCCCCAGCGCGGTCGCGCCCAGCGCCGACTCCCGCACCCGCCACAGGCGACCCTGGTCGTCCGGGTCGTCGTAGCGGCACCAGGTGATGTGCGCGGGCAGTTCGGCGACGAGCGTGTCGGCGGCCTCGGCCACCTCGGCCCGGTGTTGGCCGCCGAGTTCGGCGAGCAGCCACGCCTGTCCCTCGGGCAGCAGGTCGAGACCGCCGGCGCCCAGGCCCCGCGCCCGCATCTGGTCGGTGAGCGTCGCGTCGAAGCCCTCGAGAGCCAGCAGCGGAGCGGCCAGGAGGTGGGGGACGTCGTCCGCGGCCGCGAAGAGGTCGGGGTAGCCCAGCACGACGAGGACGCGGTGCTCGGGCAATGCGGTGAGGTGCACGGTGGCCTCGGTGATCACCCCGCAGGTCGACTCGGTGCCCACGAGCAGCCGCGCGACGTGCAGCGGGCCACCGGGCAGGACCTCGTCGAGGTTGAACCCGCTCACGCGACGGTCGATCGGGGGGAAGTGCTCGGCCACGAGCGGCTCCACCCGGCGGCCGATCTCGCGCAGACCGCCGAGGATCCGTGCCATCACGTCGGCCGTGGGCGAGCCCGGCCGCAGCGAGGTGATCGCGTCCGCGTAGTCCTGCTCGCCGTACTGCCCGAGTTCGAGGACCTCGCCGCCGTAGAGCGCCAGGCGCAGGGAGGCCACGTTGTCCACGGTGCGCCCGGTGACCAGCCCGTGCGGCCCGCAGGCGTTGTTGCCGATCATCCCGCCGATCGTGCACCAGGCGTGCGTGGCGGGATCCGGCCCGAAGGTGAGCCCGTACTCGCTGGCTGCCCGGCGCAGGTCGTCCAGCACGACGCCCGGTTGCACCCGTGCGGTACCGGCCTCGGGGTCGATCTCGAGGATGCCGGTGAGGTACCGGCTCGTGTCGAGCACCACCGCGACATTGCAGGCCTGGCCCGCCAGGCTGGTCCCGGCACCTCTGGCCAGCACGGGCGCGTCGTAGGCCGCGCAGATCCGCAGGGTGACCGCGATGTCCTCCTCGTCGCGGGGGAAGACCACCCCCAACGGCACCTGGCGGTAGTTCGAGGAGTCCGTGCTGTACACCGCCCGGACGTGCGCGCCGAAGTCGACGTCCCCCCGGATCGACTCGGCCAGGTCCACGTGCAGGGCCCGCCGCGCAGCGTCGTCCACCGGTGACCGGTGCACCGTGCTGCCCGGGGCGGGCCGGGACGGACCTTCCGGAGCCTCCGGCAGGTCCGAGCCCGCCAGCACGTCGGAAACCTCGTCGTCGCCGGGGACCACCGGCACGTCAGGGATCTCGTCGACATCCGTGACCTCAGCGTCGTCAGGGACGTCGGATCCCGACACCGGCATGTCCTCCCGCTCCGGGACCTCGTCGCCCGTCGCGGCCCTCTCGTGCACCGGCTCACCCCGGCCGCCGGTCACGCCCGCTCGGTCCTCATGTGCGGCGGGACTCCTCACCGAGCGCGGCGAGCAGGGTCTCGGCCGCCTCGGCACGCAGCCGTCCCGAGGCGAGCGCCCGGTCGGCCGTGGCCCGGGCGAGCATGCGATACGTCTCCGCGGTCGCCCCGGACCCGGCGTCCTCGAGCGCCTGCAGGTGCGCGGCGACGGTGCCGGCGTCCCCCCGAGCCACCGGGCCGGTCAGCGCGCCGTCCCCCTGCCGGAGCGCGTTGTCCAGGGCCGCGGACAGGAGCGGACCGAGCACCCGTTGGGCGGGCTCGATCCCTGCCGCGGAGAGCAGTTCCAGGCTCTGCGCGACCAGGGTCACCAGGTGATTCGCCCCGTGCGCGAGCGCGGCGTGGTACAGCGGGCGGTCCTCCTCGGCGACCACCACCGGCTCGGCGCCCATCTCGACCACCAAGGCCTGCGCGATCGGGAGCACCGGGGCGGGCGCGCTCACGCCGAAACAGCAGTCCGAGAGCCGGGCCAGGTCGAGGCTGGTGCCCGTGAAGGTCATCGCCGGGTGCAGGGCCAGCGGGATCGCCCCGCGCTCGGCGGCCGGGACGAGGACCCGCCAGCCGTGGCGCCCGCTGAGGTGCACCACGAGCTGCCCGGGCTGCCAGGCCCCGGTCTCGGCCAAGCCTGCGACGAGATCGGCGAGGACGTCGTCGGGCACCCCGAGCAGCACCAGCTCGGACCGCTCGATCACCTCGGGCACGGGGAGTACGGGAACACCCGGCAACAGGACCTCGGCGCGCTCGCGGCTCGCGGCGGAGACCGCGCTCACGCCCACGACGGCGTGCCCGGCGGCGCGCAGTGCGCTGCCCAGCACCGCACCGACCCGGCCGGCACCCACGATGCCGACGCCGAGTCTGCCGGCACGGGCCCCAGCACGCGCGGGACCGTCGGCCGTCCCGGAGGGTGGCGGCGACGTCACACACACGAGAGTAGCGAGCACGACTAGCCTGGCCTGCGTGGGGCGTTACGACCGGATCGCCGAGCTTGCCGAGCTCGCCCAGCCGGGGCTGCAGATCGCGGACCTAGCGGCGGGGCAGGGCAGGCTGACGCGCGCCCTGCTGACCGCGGCCGAGCCACCGGCGCGGGTGCACGCGGTCGACATCGCCTCGAACCTGGACGACGACGTGCTGGACGACGTGCGCGTGCGCTCGGTGCTCGCCGACCTCAACGAGCCCCTGCCGTTCCCGGACGGGGTGCTGCACCGGGTGGTCTCGCTCAACGCCGCGGAGCACCTCGTGGACCCGGCGGCGCACCTCGTGGAGTGCCACCGGGTGCTGGCGCCGGGCGGGCTGATGGTCTTCGCGCACAGCGACTGGGACACCGCGCTGTTCGCCGGCGATGACGACGCCCTCACCCGCACCCTGGTCAACCGCTTCGTGCAGATGGTGCCGACCTGGGCCGAACTCTCCGACGGCTTCATGGGCCGCAAGCTGCTCGGGCTGGCCATGGACTCCCCGTTCGAGGTCGTCCGGGTGGCGACCTGGGCCGACTGCCACCGCCGGTTCGACGAGGACTCGGTGGGCTGGAAGGTGGCCCGCGGCGTCCTCGCCTCGTGCCGCGGGGACGCCGCGCTCACGGCCGCAGCCACCGCCTGGGTGCAGGGGTTGCGCAAGAAGGCCGAAGCCGGCCGGTTCCTGTTCTCCGTGACCGACGTGGCGGTCGTGCTGCGCCGCCCCGCATGACCGGCCCGTCCTCGCGAGGAGATCAGTCCGTCCCACCGGCCGCTGTCGTGCCGGGAAGTTCGGCCGTCGGGTTCGTGCCGTGGCAGGAGGCCTGGCAGCAGGCGCTCTACGGCCCGGACGGCTTCTACCGGAGCTCTGAGGGTCCGGCCGGTCACTTCCGGACCGCCGCCCACGCGGCCCCGGGCCCCCTCGCCCGGGCACTCGCCCGGTTGGCCGCCGAGGCGGACTGCGCCGGAGTGGTGGACGTCGGTGCGGGTCGGGGCGAGCTGGTGTGCGCTCTGGCCGAGGCGGCCCCGGCCCTCGCGCTGCACGCGGTGGACCTGGTGCCCCGGCCTCCCGGCCTGGCGGCCGGGATCGGCTGGTCGTGCGGTCTCGACGCCTCCGCGCGGAACGCGCTGCGCACCGGCCGGGTGCTCCTGGTCGCCTGGGAACTCCTGGACGTCGTCCCCGGACCGATCCTGGAGATCGACGAGGACGGCGTGCCGCGGGAGCTGCTCGTGCAGCCAGGCACGGGCCGGGAGCGGCCCGGGCCCGCTGCCGCGGAGGACGACCTCGAGTGGTGCCGGCGCTGGTGGCCGCTGGAGGGTGCCGAACCGGGCACCCGCGCCGAGGTGGGACGCCCACGTGACCTGCTCTGGCAGGAGCTCCTCGGGCTCCTCGGGGAGGGCCTGGCCCTGACCGTGGACTACCGGCACACCCTCGACGACCGGCCGGCCGAGGGCAGCCTCACCGGCTTCCGGGTCGGGCGGCAGGTGCCCCCGGTCCCGAACGGCACCATGGACCTGACCACCCACGTCGCCCTCGACTCCGTGGCGGCTGCCGGGATCCGGGCCGGGGCCACGACCTCCCGGCTCACGACCCAACGTGAGGCGCTGCGTGAGCTCGGGGTCGGCACGCCCGACCCGCAGGTCACCCGACTGGAGCAGCTGGTCGAGGCCTCCCGGTCCGCCGAGCTGCTGGCCCGGGGCGGGTTCGGCGACTTCGGCTGGCTGGTGCAGACCGTTCGGCGCACCCCGGGCAGGGGCTGAGCCCCGCCCGGCTCACAGCACGTCGGGCGAGGCCATCCAACGGTCCGGCACGTCGGTGGAACGCGCCGCGCGCGCCCGGTCCGCCTGGTCGCCGAGCAGTCCGGCCGCGCGGTGCGCGTCCAGGTGCAGGACCCGCGGGCGGATCGGTCCGGCCGTGGAATGCAGCTCGACCACGGCCACGTCCAGGGCTCGCTCCAGGGGACCCTGGGTGAGCGCCACGCTCTGCGTCTTCGCGTGCGGCACGACATCCAGGCGACGGTGCAACCACCCGCCCCGCAAGAGCAGCGCCGCCCCGGTCACCCGGAACCCGTTGCGCCGCCACGCGAGCGGATCCAGCCACCGGGCCCGGGCCGGACTGGTCACGAACCCGTGGGCGGCGCCCGAGCCGGTCAGCCCGGCGCCGAAGACCTGCCACGGATCGTCGCCCCCGAGCTCGCCGAGATCCGGCAGCACCAGGGACAGCACCGTTCCGGCGTCCGCGAGGGTGCCCACCGGCAGGAGGATGTTCTCGACCTCGCGTGCCCTCTCCCGCCGCTGCCCGTAACCGGCCACCGTCACCCGCACCAGCCACCAGCCTGCCGGGCGCCAGAGCAGCGGCTGCACGAAACGCACCGCCTGTACCCGCCCCGGGGGCAGGGTCTGCGCCCGGTGTTCCAGCAGGCCGTGCCGGACCCGGATCCCGTCCGGCGAGACCGCGACCCGGAACGCGAACCCGCGGTTGAACCGGTTCCACACCACCGAGGCCAGTCCGACCAGGCTCGCCAGGACGCCACTGAGCGGCCCCGGGTTGCCGGTCGCGATCGCCCCGGCCACGCCGGAGACCAGCAGCAGCATGAGCACGATCGTGCTGCTGGACAGGATCAGGGACGCCAGGAGGCGCGGCACCGGCACCTCGAGCACCGGCCGCTCCGGGGCGACGGGGACCTGATCGGTCTCGAAGGTCACCCCCGCGGCTCTGGCGAGCAACTCGTTGCGCAGGGCCTGGGCCCGGTTCTCGGTGAGGTAGGCGAGCGCGACCTTGGACTGCTGGCCCCCCGCGACCTCCACGTCGAGCTTCGCCAGACCCACGATCCGGGCGACGAACGGCTGCACCACGTCCACGGCCTGGAGCCGGTCGAGCCGGGCGCTGCGGTGTCGCCGGGAGAGGACCCCGGAGTTGATCTCGATGGCCTGGTCGGTCACCCGGAAGCGCGTCACGGACCAGGACAGCAGCATGAGCCCGACCACCACGAGCAGCCCCAGGGCGACCACCCCGACGATCTCGAGCACCTGGGTGCTGCTCACCTGTTGCACGCCCGACCCCTGGGAGTCCTCGCCGCCGTGGGAGACGAAATTCTTCGCCGCCTCCTGGCCGAAGATCACCATGGCGATCACGAGCACGTGCCAGGACCGCACGAACGGACTCAGCGGATGCAGGCGGTGCCAGTCGCCCCCCCGCCCCGCGGGGCGGGCACCCACCGGACCGGAGCCCGGACCGGGGCTCACAGCCCCGCCAACCGCGCCTCGCCGCGGGAGGCGAGCCGCTCCCGCAGCCGGGCCGCCTCCTGCGGGGTCAGGCCGGGGATGTGCGCGTCGGTCCCGGCCGAGGCGGTGTGCAACTGGACCCCGGCGATGCCGAACAGCCGTTCCACCGGCCCCGCCGTCACATCCACGTACTGCAGCCGCCCGTAGGGCACCACGACGAGGGACCGCCACATCAGGCCGTGCCGGATCAGCAGGTCCTCGTCCCGCTCGGCGTAGCCCCAGGCGGGCACCTGCCGGCCGACGAGCACCCACCACCAGGCCCCCGCGGCCACCGGCAGCACCGCGAACCAGATGATCACGGGGTGGCCCAGGCCCAGCCCCACCACGAGCAGCGCGACGACCAGCACCGACATCAGGCAGGCCATGCGCACCCGGCGGACCACGGCCAGCCGGGAACTGACCTTGATCCAGGTCACGCCCTGCGGATCGAACGGTTCGCCGGCGGAGGTTCCGGCTCCGTTCGCGGGTTCGAGGGGGGAGTTCCCTGCCCCGCTGCCGGACTCGAGAGGGGACTCCGCTGCACCGCTGATGGGCTCGAGGGGGGGCTCCGCCGCCCCGCTGAAGGACATGGCGCAAAGGATGCCACGCGGGCATGGCAGACTCCCCTGCGTGGACGTGACCCAGACGGCGTCGCGCCAGCTCGACGTCGGGGTGGGTGCCAGCGGCCTGGCGACGTCGGACATGGTGCTGAACATCGGCCCCCAGCACCCCGCCACGCACGGGGTGCTCCGCCTGCGCATCGTGGTGGACGGCGAGCGCATCATCTCCGCCGACCCGGTGATCGGCTACATGCACCGCGGCGCGGAGAAGCTGTTCGAGGTGCGCGACTACCGGCAGATCATCGTCCTCGCGAACCGGCACGACTGGCTGTCCGCCTTCGCCAACGAACTGGGCGTCGTCCTGGCGACCGAGCAGTTGCTCGGCATGGAGGTGCCCGAGCGGGCCCAGTGGGTGCGCACGCTGCTCGCCGAGCTGAACCGGGTGCTCAGCGCCCTGATGTTCCTCGGCTCGTACCCGCTGGAACTCGGCGCGATCACCCCGGTCTTCTTCGCGTTCCGCGAGCGCGAGGAGCTCCAGTCGGTGCTCGAGGAGGTCTCGGGCGGACGCATCCACTACATGTTCAACCGTGTCGGCGGCCTCAAGGAGGACCTGCCCGCGGGCTGGACCGGGCGGGTCCTCGAAGCGATCTCCGTGGTCCGCCGCCGGCTGCCCGACCTGGAGCACATCCTCATCGGCAACGAGATCGTCCGGGCCCGCACCCGTGGCGTCGGCGTGCTCGACCGCGCGCTGGCCGCCGCGTACGGCGTGAGCGGACCGATCGGCCGGGCCAGCGGTATCGACCTGGACCTGCGGCGCGACGAGCCCTACCTCAAGTACGGCGAGCTCTTCACCCCCGGCGGCCCAGGACGGGTCGTGACCCGCGCCGAGGGCGACTGCCTGTCCCGACTCGAGGTGCTCCTCGAGCAGGTGCACGTGAGCCTGGACGTCGCCGCCGAGTGCGTGGCCCGCCTGCGCGCCCTGCCTCCGGGGCCGGTGAACGTGCGGCTGCCCAAGGTGCTGCGGGTGCCCGAGGGACACACCTACCGTTGGACCGAGAACCCGCTGGGCATCAACGGCTACTACCTGGTCTCGCGCAACGACAAGGTGCCGTGGCGGCTCAAGCTGCGGTCCGCGTCGTTCAACAACGTCCAGGTGTTCTCCCGGCTCCTGCCGGGCTGCCTGATCGCGGACATGGTCTCGATCCTGGGATCCATGTTCTTCGTCGTCGGGGACGTCGACAAGTAATTCTCCTCGCTCCTCCACGGCGCCCGCAGGTGGCCGTCCGAGCGGACGCGGGGAATCAGCGCTCGTCGTCCACCGGGTCGTCCTCGGGATCCTGTCCCTCGGGCGGGTCGAGCCGGCACCAGCGCTGCACGAGCAGGCCGCTGCCGACGACCGCGACCGCCGCGAGGGTCGCCGCCACCGCGAGCACGAAGTGGTCCTGCCTCGGCCCCGGCAGATCCGGCAGGATGACCGCCGCCTGGGCCCCGTACCAGCCGATCAGCAGGGCACCCCCGTAGGCCGCGGCCTGGGCGAGCACCACGGTGCGGGCCGCCGTGAGCGGGTCCAGCCGTCTGTCCCGGCGTCCGCGGACCCACCGCCGGACCGGCAGGCCCGCGGACACGACGACCACGGCGAGGGCTGCCGTGCCGACGACCGCGGTCCAGGGCAACGGCATCAGGTGATCCGTGCGATTGCGCCAGGTCCGCAACAGGCACCAGGCCAGGACACCGGCGACGACCGCCAACGCGAACACCCTTGGAAGGCGTGCTGGTCCCATCCCCATCCCTCCGGCCTACCCCTCCAGCGAGAGGTCCGCGCGCAGCACGGGCGCCGCGCCCACCCCGACCTGACGGGCCAGATCCGCGACCGCCACCGGCCCGTCCGGAGTCGTCAGCGATGCCCTCGGGTCCGCCAGGACCCACGGCACGAGCACGAAGGCCCGCTCCCGAGCACGCGGGTGCGGCAGGAGGAGATCCGGTGCGGTGCTCGTCAGATCGCCGTAGCTGATGACGTCCACGTCCAGCGTCCGTTCCCCCCATCGCACGGTGCGCACCCGCCCGTGGGCCGCCTCCACGCCCTGGCAGGCACCCAGCAGTTGCCAGGGGCCCAGGCTGGTGTCCGCCAGCACGACCGCGTTGAGGTAGTCGGACTGCTCGACCCCGCCCACCGGCGCGGATTCCACCACCGGCGAGACCGCCCGCAGGCGCAGCCCGGGCAGACGACGCAGGGCGGCCACCGCCGAACGCAAGGTCGCCGCACGATCACCGAGGTTGGCTCCGAGCGCGAGCACGACGGGCACCTCCCCCGCGGCGGTCGTCGTGGCCGCAGTGGCCGTCGGGGCCCTCCCCGCGGCTTCGGGACGCCGCCGGTGCACGGTGACGCCCACGTCCGCGAAGACCTCGGGGATCGGCGCCTGCGGCTTGTGGACCGTCACGTCCGCGGCCGCCACCCGGGGGTCGGCCAGGCAGATGTCGGCGAGGCGCGCGGCGAGCGTCTCCAGCAGATCCACGGGATCGTCGCGCACGGCATCGGCCAACCGCACGGCCAGGGTGCCGTAGTCCACCGTGTCGGCGAGGTCGTCGGAGACGGCGGCGCGTCTGGTGTCCACGTGCAGCACGGCGTCCACGACGAAGGCCTGGCCCTCGGCGCGCTCGGCGGCCAGGACGCCGTGCCGCCCGAACACGGTCAGGCCCCGCAGCTGGATCCGGTCCAGGACCCGCTCGTCGCGGGTGGCGGCCGACTCCCCGGCACGGTCGGACCAGGTCGGGCCGGTCGAGGGTCCCTGAGGCGTCATCGGGCGGATCGACCGCCGGGACTCGCGCCCACCGGTTCGGTCGCCACGTCCACCACCGCCCCCCGGCGTGCCGCCTCGGCCGCGGCCACCACACGGACCGCATCCGCCGAGGCCCGGGCGTCGTGCACGCGGACGCACCAGGCACCCGCCAGTGCGGCGAGCACCGTGGTCGCGGCAGTGGCGTCGTCCCGGCCGTCCACCGCCCGCGGCAGGCCGTCCGAGGCCAACAGTGTGCCGAGGAATCGCTTGCGGGAAGCCCCGACCAGCACCGGGTACCCCATCGCCATCAACGGGGCGAGATCGGCGAGAAGTCGCCAGTTGTGTTCCCCGGTCTTGGCGAAGCCCAGCCCGGGATCCATGATCATCTGCTCCGCGACGGCGCCCGCGGCGAGCAGTGTGACGATGCGCTCCCCCAGCTCGGCGACGACCTCGCCGACGACGTCGCGGTACTGCGCCCGGGACTGCATGTCGCGGCTGGTGCCCCGGGTGTGCATGACGACGAAGGGTGTCCCCGTGCGGGCCACCAGCTGTGGCATGCCCGGGTCGGCGGTTCCACCGCTCACGTCGTTCACGAGGAGTGCGCCGGAGTCCAGGCAGGCCTGGGCGACCGACACCCGCATCGTGTCCACGCTGACCGGCACCCCCTCCTCCGCCAGCTGACGGACCACGGGCAGCACGCGCGCCAGCTCGACGTCCTCGGGTATCCGTTCCGCCCCGGGCCGGGTGGACTCCCCGCCCACGTCGATGAGGTCCGCGCCGTCGGCCATCAGGCGCATCCCGCGGCGCATGGCCGCCGTCGCGTCCAGCCACCGGCCGCCGTCGCTGAAGGAGTCGGGGGTCACGTTGACCACACCCATCACCAGGCAGCGACCGGGTCGCCGCAGCGGTTCGGGCAGGGCAGCGAGATAACTCACACCCTCACCCTAGCCGGGCCCCGGAGCCGTGGCCCGGTCACCGGTGAGGCCGCTGACAGCACCTTCCACAGCCTCGCCACGGTAGTTCGCCCGATCGCCCACAGGGTTATCCACAGTCGGTGGACAACCGAACACGACACGCCTGGGTTTGCGCCCAGAGCCGCGACCCGCTAGGCCGAAGCACGCCCGAAGGCTCTCCGGATCAG
>CAZOWW010000025.1:0-47322 GCA_964583765.1 uncultured Kineosporiaceae bacterium | reverse complement strand
CGTTTTCGGTTGTCCCGTGCCCCCTGTTTCCCTGGGGAGGTGCGGCGCGGTCGACGACCTTGGTGGCACTCGGTTGGGTGTTGGTTTGCTCCTGGGCGGCGCGGGCCGCGGCCGTGGCCCTGGCAGCGCGGCCCGGAGTGGTCCGCAGGTCCCTGGCGGTCGTCCCGGCCCGGGTGGCCGGGGCGAGCCGAGCGTGGCGGGCCCAGGGGACCGGGGGGGACGTCGAGGGTGTACCCGGTGCGGCCGGCGGCTGGTTCCGCCGTGTCCGCGGAGCGTTCCAGCGGGAGTCACAGTGAGCCTGTCCGTGGTGTTGGCCGGTGGTGGGACGACGGGACATGTCGGCCCTCTCCTGTCGTTGGCCGACTGTCTGATGCGCAGGGATCCCCGGACCCGGATCACGGTCCTGGGTACCCAGGAGGGTCTGGAGGCACGTCTCGTGCCGCAGGCGGGGTACCCGCTCGTGATCGTGCCCCGCGTGCCGCTGCCGCGCCGTCCGAGCACGGACCTCCTGCGCATGCCCACCCGACTCGGTTCGGCCGTCTCCGCGGCCGCGCGGGCGATCCGGGACAACCAGGCGGACGTCGTGGTCGGCTTCGGCGGCTACGTCTCCAGCCCGGCCTACCTCGCCGCGCGCCAGGCCGGAGTGCCGATCGTGGTGCACGAGGCCAATGCCCGGCCCGGGGTGGCCAATCGCCTCGGCGCCCGGCTGAGCCCGTACGTGGCCACCGCCTTCCCGGGGGTGCCGTTGCGCAACGCCCGGCTGGTGGGGATGCCGTTGCGACGGCAGATCACCCTGCTCGACCGGGCCGCCCTGCGCGAGCGGGCCCGCCTGGAGCTCGGCCTGGCCCCGGACCGGACCACGTTGCTGGTGACCGGGGGGTCGAGCGGGGCCGCGCGACTCAACGCCGCGGTGGGGGCCTGCGCCCGGGCCCTGGCCGCCGCCGGCATCCAGGTGCTGCACAGCGCCGGGGCCGGCAAGAGCGCCGACCTGCCCGCCCACGGCGGTGACCCCCGGTACGTGGTCACCGAGTACCTCGACCGGATGGATCTGGCCTACGCGGCGGCCGACCTCATGGTCTGCCGGGCCGGCGCGGCCACGGTGTGCGAGGTGACCGCGGTGGGACTGCCCGCCGCCTTCGTGCCGCTGGCGATCGGCAACGGGGAACAGCGCCTCAACGCCGATCCGGTGGTCGCGGCCGGCGGCGGACTGCTCGTGGCCGACGCCGCGTGCACCCCGGAATGGGTGACGGAGACCGTGATCCCGCTGATCGTCGACGGGCCCCGGCTGGCCGCGATGGGTGCGGCCGCCCAGTCCTTCGGGATCCGTGACGGTGACGAACGACTGGCCGACCTCGTGCTGGAGGTCGTCGGAGGGCGGAAGCAGTGATCCTGGACCCCCACGCACAGGTACCGCCGGCGGAACAGCTCGGCCGGGTGCACCTGATCGGCATCGGCGGTGCCGGGATGTCGGGGATCGCCCGCATCCTGCTCGCCCGCGGCCTGGCGGTCTCGGGCAGCGACGCCAAGGACTCGGCGGCCGTGGCCGCGCTGCGCGCGCTCGGGGCCCACGTCGACGTCGGGCACGCGGCCGCCCAGGTGGACGGCGCGCAGACCGTGGTGGTCTCCACCGCGGTGCGCGACAGCAACCCCGAACTGGTCGAGGCCCGGCGCCTCGGCCTCCGGGTGCTGCACCGTTCCCAGGCCCTGGTGGCCGTGATGCAGGGGCGCCGGGTGGCCGCGGTCGCGGGCACGCACGGCAAGACGACGACGACCTCCATGCTCACCGTCGCGCTGCAGACCTGCGGCGCGGATCCGTCCTTCGCGATCGGCGGGGAGCTCGCGGCCGGCGGCGCCAACGCCCACGACGGCACCGGAGACGTGTTCGTGGCCGAGGCGGACGAGTCCGACGAGTCCTTCCTGCTCTACACCCCGGACGTCGCCATCGTCACGAACGTGGAGGCCGACCACCTCGACCACTACGGCACCGTGGAGGCCGTGGCGAACGCCTTCGACGCCTTCTGCGACCGGGTCGTGCCCGGTGGCCTGCTCGTGGCCTGCGTGGACGATCCGGGAGTGGTCACGATGCTCGACCGGGCCGGGGCCCGCCTGGCCGGGCGCGGGGTGCGGGTGCGGCGTTACGGGCGCACAGAGGGCGCAGACGTGCGGATCGGACCGATCGACTCCGGTCCGACGGGCACCCGGTTCGACCTGACCACCGCCGAGGGAGACCACCACGAGGTGCACCTGCGGGTGGCTGGTGAGCACAATGCACTGAACGCCACCGCGGCCTGGATCGCGGCCGTCGACCTCGGCCTGCCCGCCTCCGCCGTGCTGGAGGGCCTGGAGGTGTTCACCGGGGCGCGGCGGCGGTTCGAGCCCCGCGGGAGCGCCGCCGGGGTGCGGGTCGTGGACGACTATGCCCACCACCCCACCGAGGTGCGGGCGGTGCTGCGTGCGGCGCGGACCGTGGTCGGCTCGGGGCGCCTCGTCGCGGTGTTCCAGCCCCACCTGTTCAGCAGGACCCGCATCTTCGCCCACGACTTCGGTGAGGCGCTCGGTCTGGCCGACGACGTCGTGGTGCTCGACGTCTACCCGGCCCGGGAGGACCCCGAGCCCGGGGTGACGGGCGCCCTGGTCGCCGCCGAGGTGCCGCTGCCCCCGGGGCGGGTGGCCTTCGTGCCCTCCTGGTCGCAGGTGGCCGCCGAGGTCATGGGCCGGGTGCGCGTCGGGGACCTCGTGCTGACGATCGGCGCCGGTGACGTGACCATGCTGGGCCCGGAGATCCTGCGGGCGCTCGCGGACGCCGACGCCCTCGTGACCCGTGCCCGTGACCTCCCGGAGCTGGGGGAGGACTGATGGGGCGCCGTCCGGGTGCGGGGCGGCCGCCGGGTCCGGGCCGTCCGGGACGCAACGCACCGGGGCGGCCGACCACCGGACGTCCGCCTGTTCGTGGTGACGGGACGGCCGAGAACGCCCCGGGCTCTCCCGGGCGTGGCGGCGCGGGTCGGGGACGGGGCACGGGGACTCCTGCCGGCACCGGCGGGGGGACCTCGCCGGGCGGAGCGGCGCCGGCCGGGGGAAGGAAGGCCGGGGGAAGGAAGGCCGGTGGAGGGAAGAACGGTGCCCGGGAGAACGGGAAGCGCCCGGCGGGCAGGCCGGCGGCCGCCGCCTCCCGTCCAGCAGCCACCTCCCGTCCCGTGCGGGTGCCCCCTGACACGGTGTCCCCCACCTCGGCCCGCCGGTTCGCGGCCCGGGCCCGCAGCCGCCGTCGCCGCCGCTGGCTGGCCGCGCTCCTCGCGATGACCTTGTTGGGCACGACGATCTGGCTGCTCGTCGGGTCGCCGTGGACCCGCCTGCGCGTGGTGCAGGTCACCGGTCTGGTGCGGGTGCCGCGGTCCCTGGTGGACTCCGCCGCGGCGGGTCAGCTGGACCACCCGCTGCTGCTGGTCGACACCGACCGGATCGCCGCCGCGGTGCGGGCCGACCCGCACGTGCTGCGGGTGAGCGTGCAACGGTCCTGGCCGGACATGGTGAAGGTGAGCGTCGTGGAGCGCGTGCCGATCGCCGTGGTGCCCGCGACCGGTGGCCTGGCGCTGGTGGACGCCGACGGACGGGTGCTCGCGACGACCCGCACCGCCCCGGCGAACCTGCCCCTGGTGCACGTGGACGTCGCGCAGGCCGGTGCCGGCGCGTTGCGCGCGGCGGTGGCCGTGGTCCAGCAACTGCCGGCCGACCTGCACAGCATCCTCGCCTCGGCGGGGGCCACGAGCCCCGATGCCGTGTGGTTGCGCCTGGCCGACGGATCCACGGTGCAGTGGGGCAGTGCCGAGGAGACGGCGCGGAAGTCGGTGGTGCTGCGCGGTCTCATGCTGCGCCGGGCGGCCCGATACGATGTCTCAGCGCCTGGGGATCCTGCCGTGAGCGGGGTGGCGGGGGCCGGTCGATCGACACGGTCACGGTGATCCGCATCGGCGCGGGGATTCTCTCGGACATGTGGCGAGACCGCCGATTGTCGCGACACGCCCCGGCGGTCGTTGAATCACCTCATCTGCCCGCCTACGGTCCGAGTATACGAGGTTGACATAACTATAACCCTCAAGTTGAGGGTGAGGGTCTGGAGGGCTGCCGCCACCGGCGGGACCACCCGTCATGGCCCGTGGGCCCGGTCCATCACCGAGCGAGAGGCACTCGACGTGGCAGCACCACAGAACTACCTCGCAGTCATCAAGGTCGTCGGCATCGGTGGCGGTGGCGTCAACGCGGTCAACCGGATGATCGAGGTGGGCCTCAAGGGTGTCGAGTTCATTGCGATCAACACCGATGCGCAGGCGTTGCTGATGAGCGACGCCGACGTCAAGCTCGACGTCGGCCGTGAGCTCACGCGCGGGCTGGGCGCGGGCGCCGACCCCGAGGTCGGGCGCAAGGCGGCCGAGGACCACGCCGAGGAGATCGAGGAGGTCATCCGCGGCGCGGACATGGTCTTCGTGACCGCCGGTGAGGGCGGTGGCACGGGAACGGGTGGTGCCCCGGTCGTGGCGCGGATCGCCCGCTCCCTGGGCGCGCTGACCATCGGTGTCGTGACCCGGCCGTTCACCTTCGAGGGACGTCGCCGCGCGACCCAGGCCGACTCGGGCATCGCGACCCTCCGCGAGGAGGTGGACACGCTCATCACGATCCCCAACGACCGGCTGCTGTCGATCAGCGACCGGCACGTGAGCGTGCTCGACGCCTTCCGCTCGGCCGACCAGGTGCTCCTGTCCGGTGTGCAGGGCATCACCGACCTGATCACCACGCCCGGTCTGATCAACCTGGACTTCGCCGACGTCAAGTCGGTCATGCAGGGCGCCGGCAGCGCACTCATGGGGATCGGTTCCGCCCGTGGTGAGGACCGCGCCATCCAGGCCGCCGAGACCGCGATCTCCTCCCCGCTGCTGGAGGCGAGCGTGGACGGTGCGCACGGGGTGCTGCTGTCCATCCAGGGTGGTTCCGATCTCGGGCTGTTCGAGATCAACGAGGCCGCGCGGCTGGTGCAGGAGGCCGCCCACCCCGAGGCCAACATCATCTTCGGTGCCGTGATCGACGACGCCCTCGGGGACGAGGTGCGCGTCACCGTGATCGCCGCCGGCTTCGACGGCGGGGCGCCGACCCGCCGCAAGGACGACCGCGCGCTGGGCCAGATCTCCGGCCGGAGCGCCACCGTGGGGTCCGGTGGGGCGCACGCCGCGGTGAACTACCTGCGCTCCGAGTCCGTGACCGGGTCGACCGGCTACACCGGGGCCACCCCGCCCACCTCGGGCCGTCCCCTGGGCGCGATGCCGGTGTCGAGCACGCAGACGAGCACCTCGTCGTCGCCGTCCGGCCTGCCCACCCCGCCGGCCGAGACCCCGCAGACCACGTCGATGCCGGCGGTCCAGACCGCGCCGCGGGTGGTGGAACTGCCCGAGGACTCCGGCCGGCCGGTGGCCCGCAAGGCGAAGCCCATCCTGCTGGAGGATGACGATCTCGACATTCCCGACTTCCTCAAGTAGTCCGGCGTCTCCGACGGGTTCCGGTGCCGAGGTCGGCCCGGACCGCCCGGGGCGAGTGCGGATCCTTCCGGTCGATCTCGGGCCCGGGATACGGGCCGGGTTCACGACCCGTGCGGGAGGGTGCTCCGAGGGCACCTGGGCAGGACTCAACCTCGGTGACCACGTCGGGGACGATCCTGCGGCCGTGGCGACCAACCGTGCTCTCCTCGCCGAGGCCCTCGGGGGTCCGGTGTGGTTCATGCCCCAGGTGCACAGCACCCGGGTGGTGGTCTGCTCCGCGGACGACCTGGATGACGTGGACGACGAGGGCTGGGGCCGGGTTCCGGGGGACGGCGTGCCCGCGACCGGGCCGGACGACTCCGACGGCACCGGACACGATGCTCTGATCGCCCTGCCCGGCGGGCCGACGGTGGCGGTGCTCGTCGCGGACTGCCTTCCGGTGCTCCTGGCCGATCCCCGCACCGGTATCGTCGCGGCCGTGCATGCGGGACGCCGGGGCCTGCTCGACGGGGTGATCGAGGCGACGGTGGCGCGCCTGGTCTCCCTGGGCGTGCGACCGGGCGAGCTGCGGGCAGCGGTCGGGCCGGCCGCCGGGGCCTGCTGCTACGAGGTGCCCGAGGCGATGGCCGAGCAGGCGGCCCGGTCGTTGCCGGGGATCCGTGCCGTCACCCGGGCCGGTAGCCCCTCCCTCGATCTACGGGGCGGGTGTCACCGCGTGCTCGCCGAGGCCGGGGTGACCACGGTCGTCGATCTCGACCGGTGCACCCTCGAGGACGATTCCTTCTACTCCTACCGGCGCGCCCCGGTGACCGGACGGTTCGCCGGTTTCGTGCACGGTCCCGGTGACCCGGGAAGTCCTTGTGGTCCGGATGTTCACGGTGGCCCGCCATGTCCCTGAGCGGTGCGGCCGACCGCCGCTCGCAGCTGGGTGCGGCCCTCGACGCCATCCGGGAACGGGTGGCCCGGGCTGCCGCCGCGGCGGGGCGTGACCCGCAGGAGATCCGGGTGATCGTGGTCACCAAGACCTACCCCGCCTCGGACGTCGCGCTCCTGGCCGGGCTCGGGGTGCGGGACGTGGGCGAGAACCGGGTGCAGGAGGGCGCGGCGAAACGGGCGGCACTGGCCGACCGGGTTCCCGGGGGCCTCAGCTGGCACCTGATCGGGCAGTTGCAGACGAACAAGGCGCGCGCCGTCGCGCGGGACTTCGACTGCGTGCACTCGGTGGACCGGCCGGAGCTGGTCGAGGCGCTGGACCGCGCCACCCGGGAGCGGCCGGTGCCGCTGCCCTGCCTGGTGCAGGTGAGCCTCGACGGCGACCCGCGCCGGGGAGGCGTCGTCGTCGAGGGACTGGAACGCCTCGCGACCGATCTGGCCGCGCGTCCGGGGCTCCGGTTGGCCGGGCTGATGGGCGTGGCGCCGCTGGGGTGGAACCCGGAACAGGCGTTCGACGTTCTTCCGGTGCTGTCATTGCGCTTGCGCGAGATCGACCCCACGGCGACGATGATCTCCGCGGGAATGAGCGGGGATCTCGAGGCGGCGGTGTCCCGCGGGGCGACGCACCTGCGTGTCGGCAGTGCGGTGCTCGGCGCACGCCCTCCGCTCGGGTAGCGTCGTACGGAGGGCTGGACGGAGCTAAGGAGTGCCGATGGCCAGCGCGCTACGAAAGACGATGATCTACCTCGGCCTGGCCGAGGACGAGGAGCAGTACGACTCCTATGACCCCTACGACGGCTACGAGGACCCCGAGGCCGATTCGGCCGCCGAGGAGGACGAGGTGGTCGAGGAGGAGCACCGGGCCCCGGTGACCCCCATCAACCGTGGCCAGGTCGCACGGGTGGTGCAGCCTGCCCCCGCCACCCCCCAGGTCCACCGCATCATCACCATCCACCCCCGTACCTACAACGAGGCCAAGACCATCGGCGAGGCGTTCCGGTCCAGCACCCCGGTCATCATGAACCTGGGCGACATGGACGACGGGGACGCCAAGCGGCTGGTCGACTTCGCCGCCGGGTTGGTGTTCGGCCTGCACGGCTCGATCGAGCGGGTCACCAGCAAGGTCTTCCTCCTGTCCCCGGCCAACATCGAGGTGGCCCCCGCGGAGAAGGCCCGGACACCCGAGCGGGGTTTCTTCAACCAGAGCTGAGCCGCGACCGCGTCGGGCACCTGCCCGGCGCGGTCCGGTGCGCATGCGGTACGGAGGATGAGAGCAACTCGTGTCGGTCGTTCAGGGACTGCTTCACCTGGTGATCCTGCTCTTCTACGTGGCACTGATCATCAGGCTGATCTTCGACTTCGTCCAGATGTTCGCCCGGGACTGGCAGCCACGGGGTCTGGCCCTCGTGGGGGCCGAGGCTGTGTACAGCGTCACAGACCCCCCGCTGCGGGCCCTGCGGCGGCTGATCCCCCCACTGCGACTCGGTGGGCTGCAGTTTGATTTGGCGTTTTTGGTGCTCTTCCTCCTGTGCAGCATCCTGCTCAGTGCCATCTAGGGCGGGGTCCGCAGGGGGTCCTTAGCTCAGTTGACTACTCATTGTCAACTATTGATCACAATTTGTTAGGCATCTGTAGTACGGGTGATGTTCGGTGTGTCGCCCCGGTATCCGATACGGTGGGTTCCCGGCGGCTCCGAACTCCCGACCGAGTCTCTCCCGCGAGGTGACCAGATGGCTTTGACGCCCGAGGACGTAGTCAATAAGCGTTTCCAGGCGACCAAGTTCCGCGAGGGCTACGACCAGGACGAGGTCGACGACTTCCTCGACGAGGTCGTGAACGAGCTGCGACGCCTCAACGAGGAGAACGAGGACCTCCGGCAGAAGTTGGGCGCGTGCGAGCGGCGCGTCGGCGAGCTGTCGCGGGCCAACGTGGCGCGTGAGGCCGTCGGCGAACCGGAGCCGGTCAAACAGCTCCCGATGCCGATGCAGCTCCCCGAGCCCATGCGCCCCGCCGCCCAGCTGGAGGCGGCCGCCGTGGGGCAGGGTCCCGAGGCGGCGGCAGGCATGCTGGCGCTCGCGCAGAAGCTGCACGACGAGTACGTGCGCAACGGCGAGCAGCAGCGCGACCGGATCGTCAACGAGGCGCGGGACCACGCGAACCGGCTCATGCGGGAGGCGGAGGAGAAGCAGCGTCAGACCCTCGGCTCGCTCGAGCAGGAGCGGTCGCTGCTGGAGCGCAAGATCGACGAGTTGCGGGCCTTCGAGCGTGAGTACCGCAGCCGGCTCAAGTCGTACCTCGAGGGGCAGTTGCGTGACCTCGAGTCCAAGGCCGCCGTCATCCCGACCCGCGGCGGTGGCCAGGCCCAGCCTGCGGGGCTCGTGCCGGGACCCGGTGGGTACGCGGGCACGCTGCCCGGGCGCGGTGGGTACTCGGACGGCGCGGAGCAGCCGGCCCAGCAGTACCCCTTCGGCGGCCAGGGCTGAACCGGGTCGGGTGCTGACCGGTCCGGTGGACCGGTGGTCGGAGTCGCACGTGAAGTGACGGCAGCGGTGGGTCCCTCGGGACGCGCCGCTGCCGTTTCGTGCCCGGCCGCCGGCCGAGGCAGAGGTGGGCCTGACGGGAGGGATGCCGGATGAGAGTCGGCGTGCGGGTGCAGCCCGGTGCCTCCCGGGTGCGGGTGGGCGGGGTGCGGGGCGACCTGCTCCTGGTGGCGGTGACCGCGCCGGCCGTGGACGGCCGAGCCACCCAGGCCTGTCTGGACGCCGTCGCGGACGCCTTCGGCGTGCGGCCCCGCGCGGTGAGACTGGTGTCGGGGGCGACCAGCCGCACCAAGCTGGTGGAGATCGACGGCGACGAGCAGGCGCTGGCCGCCGTGCACGCGCGTCTGCGCGGCGACTGAGCCGAAGTCGGTCCCCACGGCTCCACCTGCGGGGGCGGGCCCCCACGGCTGGCGGAGGGGCCGCCCTGGGTGAAGGACGGTTCCCTGGCCGGTGGAGGGGAGCGGACGTGGGTGGGGCCCGGGGTCGGTGGCGGGAGCGGACGTGGGTGGGGTCGGGGGCCGGTTCCCCGGGGGTGTGAACGACCGCCCGGCAGGGCATTGACCAGTGGTGAGAGCCGCCCCACTGCGCTGCGCGGAGCAATTTCGTGACTCGGCGTGTCACTTTGAGCACTGCGAGCTAGGATCCTATCCTCGCCGCACGATCACGTCGCAGTTCACCTCCTCGACGCCGTCCCGCCCGAGGCTGCTTTCGCGGTGTCGCCGGTCGTCCGGCGCGCCGGGGAGGCACGGATTCGGGAGGGCCCTGCCGGGCCCGGGACGACCGCCGTGGACTGCGCGAGCGGATCGGGCGGGGAATGATTCAGCGGTGGTGGAGCGTGGACCCGTGGAGCGTGCAGCGGTGGAGAACTCGGTGACGGAAGTGTCGGGATCGGTGGCGAGCTCGGTGTCGGTGTCGCCCCGGGCGGTGACGCCACCGGCCCAGGGCGGTGCGGGCGCGACCCGCCGGTCGGGCAGCGTGGTGGATGCCACGTTGGGCGTGCGTCCCGGCGAGGAACCCTGGCATCCGGAGGAGCTGGACGACCTCCAGGCGGAACTCGTGGCCGACCTGACGCGGCTGAAGGACGACGTCCGTGCCATGCAGGCGAATCTGGCCACGGTCATGCGGGACAACTCGGACGGGGCCGGTGACGACCAGGCCGACACGGGTTCGAAGGCCTTCGAACGCGAGCAGGAGCTGACCCTGCTCGCGAGTACCCGGGAGACCCTCTACCAGTCGCAGCACGCCCTGGCCCGGATCGCGGACGGCACCTACGGCGTCTGCGAGAACTGCGGCGGCCCGATCGGCAAGCTGCGGCTGCAGGCCTTCCCGCGGGCCACCCAGTGCGTGGCGTGCAAGCAACGCCAGGAACGGCGCTGACGCGACGGAGGGCACGCTCGTCCGACCGGCCCCGCGCCGGTCGGGCGGTGGGCCCGGCGCCGGGTGGAACCCAGGCCATGACAGGCTGACCCCACCATGGATGCTGAACCGGAGACCGGCGGGCCCGTCGGCGCACCACGACGGGGCCACGGGCTGTTGACCCTGGGTGTGGCCGCCGCAGTGATCCTCGTCGACCAGATCACCAAGGCCGTCGCGGTCGCTCACCTCGACCCCGCGCGTCCTGTGGACGTGCTCGGGTGGGTCGTGCGGCTGCGGCTGGTGCGCAACAGCGGAGCCGCCTTCTCCTTCGCGACCGGCGCCACCTGGATCTTCACCGTGGTGGCGATCACCGTCTCCCTGGTCATCCTGCGGCTTCTGCGGCGGCTCGCCAGCGGACTGTGGGTGGCGGCCCTGGGCCTGCTGCTCGGTGGGGCGCTGGGCAATCTGGTCGACCGACTCGTGCGTCCGCCCGCAGTGGCCCGAGGACACGTCATCGACTTCATCGAGTTCCCGCACTTCCCGGTGTTCAACGTGGCGGACTGCTGCATCGTGACCGCGGCCTGCGCCATCGCCCTGCTCAGCGGCTTGGGCATCGGACTGGACGGGCGCCGGGTGCCCACGGAGGACCTCGGATCGAGGGCTCCGGGAACCGGCCCGATCGGCGGGACCGGCCCGGCCCCCGAGAACGGGGTGGCGGATGTCTGAGAGCCGCGCCCTCCCGGTACCGGACGGCCTGGCCGGGGAGCGGGTGGACGCCGGCCTGTCGCGCCTGTTGGGGCTGTCCCGGACCGTGGCCGCGGACCTGGCCGCCGCCGGCGGGGTCCTGCTGGACGGGCGGCCTGCCGGTAAGGGGGACCGGCTCACCGCCGGCGCCTGGCTGGAGGTGAGCCTGCCCGATCCCACCCCGGTGGCCACGGCGGCGGTGCCGGAGGCCGTTCCCGGACTACGGGTGGTGTACGACGACGACGCGGTGGTGGTGGTCGACAAGCCGGTGGGGGTGGCGGCCCATCCGAGTCCTGGCTGGGACGGACCGACCGTGGTGAGTGGCCTGGCCGCCGCTGGCTACCGGATCGCCACCTCGGGGGCGGCCGAGCGTCAGGGAGTCGTGCACCGGCTGGATGTGGGCACGAGCGGGTTGATGGTGGTCGCGAAGAGCGAGCGGGCCTACTCGGTGCTCAAGCAGGCCTTCCGGGAGCGCACGGTGGAGAAGGTCTACCACGCGTTGGTGCAGGGACACCCCGATCCGCTCCGCGGGACCATCGACGCCCCGATCGGCCGGCACCCGACGTCCGATCACCGCTGGGCGATCGTGTCCGGCGGGCGCCCGTCGATCACGCACTACGAGGTACTCGAGGCCTTCCGGGCGGCGTCCCTGGTGGAGGTGCACCTGGAGACCGGGCGCACCCACCAGATCCGGGTGCACTTCTCGGGCATGCATCACCCCTGTGCCGGTGATCTCACCTACGGCGCCGATCCTGTGCTGGCGCGCAGGCTCGGGCTGACCCGGCAGTGGTTGCACGCCGTCGGGCTGGGGTTCCGGCACCCGGACACCGAGACCTGGGTGGAGTTCCGGAGTGACTACCCCACGGACCTGGCCGGCGCCCTGGAGGCGATCGCCGCCGGCTGAGACCGGCCCGATGCGACAGCGCCGGCCTCGACGGCAGCGGTGTGCGCCGGCTCAGTGCAGCAGCGCCAGCGCGGTCGCGGCCACGCCGGCAAGGGCCGTGGCGCAGGCGGCGGCCACGGTCACCAGGGCGGAGAGGCTGCGCGGGGGTACGCCGAGCACCTCGCCGGTCCGCGCGTCCACGAGCACCTGGTGTCCGATGCCCCGGTGGCGGTAGGTGGCCGCCCAGACCGGCAACATGACCATCTCAAAGGTCGGTTCGTCGTACCGGACATCCATGATCTCGATACGTTGCGCATCGCCGCCCATGTCCCGGCGACAGTCCTGCTCGATGACGCGTTCCATCTGGGCCTTGGCCCGCTCGAACCCCTCCTCCGGCTCGACGGTGTAGCGCACCGCAGCGCAACCGGTCAGGTGCTCCGGACGGAAGTCGACCGCCTCGTCCAGCGACCAGGGCCCCAGGCGGGCCAGGTCCTCGCGGGGGATCCGGGTGATGCCCGGCACGAGGACGTCGGCGAAGGCGCGTCGCACCGTCCCCCGGGCGGGGGACCACTCCGGTTCCGCGGTCGCGGTGGCAGCCTGGGGAATCCGGGCGGTGGTGTCGGTCGGCGGAGCTGTGGGGGTCGGTGCCGGGGCGGTGCCGGTCGACGCCGAGGCTGGCATCGAGGCCGCGTCGGGCGTCGGGGTCGTGCCAGGCGTCGGGGTCGTGCCAGGCGTCGGGGCCTTACCGGGCGTCGGGGTGGTGTCCGTCGATGCCGGGGCCGGGGCCGCGTCGGGTCCCGGAGCTGCGCCGGTCGAAGTCGAGGCCGCGTCGGGTGCAGGGGTCGTGCGGGTCGACGGGGCGCTGTCGGTCGGCGCGGACATCGTCCCCGGTGCCGGTGCCGGTGCCGGGTTCGGTGCCGGTGCCGGTGCCGGGTTCGGGACCGGGCGCTCGGCGGAGGGGACGTCGTGCGCGGCGACGGTGGCTCCCGCGGGCACCGGCCGCTCGCCGCGTTCGCCGGAGTAGGACGTGGTGGTGGTGGCCTCGAAGGTCCAGTAGGGGAGGTAGAGACGCTCGACCCCGCCGCTCTTCGCGACCCGGCGCAATCCACGGGGGGTGAACCGCCCCGCTCGCACCCAGCGCGTGAGGGCCGTCTGGGCCTGGGCCGCGTCCACCACGAAGGGGACGAGCGCGTCCGGGACGAGCTGTGCCTCGGCCGACAGGGTCGCGGGGATCGCTGCAGCGCAGAACGGGCAACTCCGGCCCACGGGGTTCGGGGCCGTCGCGGTGTCGGGGGCCGTCGCGGGGTTCGGAGCTGCGCCGGTGCTCGGGGCCGTGGCGGTGTCCGGATCCGCGCCGGCGTCCGGCTGCGCCTCACGATCGGTCGGCGATCCAGGATCGGTCAGCGAGCCGGGATCGGCCACCGGGTCCGGATCGGTCTCGGAGCCGGTGTCCGCACCGCACTCCGGGCAGTGCCACACCTTCACGGGCGGTACCGGGGGTGTGGTCACCCCGGGCCACTCGGTGTAGTCCGGCTCGGCCCGGCGGTTCCCGGTGGTGGGCAGCAGTGACTGCTCGTGCGCACAGAAGGGGCATCGGAGCAGCGTCGAGCCGGGTGCGAACTCCACCCGGGCACCGCAGCCCGCACAGGGGTAGGTCAGCGTGCGCCCGCTGCTCGGGTCCTGCGTGGGGCTCTCCGTGGCTTGTCGGCCGTCGCTGTCGGACACAGGGCCGATCGCGGGGTCGGTCACGGAGCCGGCGACGGGCCTGCTGGGCTCGGCGGACTGCGCATCACTCACACCCGCCAACATCGCCCCGGCGCCCGGCCGGCTGAAGCCGGTGCCACGGGTGGGGACGAAATCCACCCGGATGGCGTCGTCGCCACTCGGCTCTCGCGTGCCGATCGCCCGTGGGCGCGGTCGCGCTCGCGGACGGCACACCGGGACGGTCGCGGCCGGCGCTGGTGCCCGGGAGGTTGTCCGTGGCGGGACCTAGACTGGCAACGCGTTCGCCCCTCGGCCCTTCAGGAGGCGCCCCCATGCCGTCCGATGTCCCTGCGGCGAACGGGTCGTTCGTACATCTGCACAACCACACCGAGTACTCGATGCTCGACGGTGCCGCGAAGATCGACGACCTGTGCACCGAGGCGATCCGGATGGGCATGCCGGCGGTGGCGATCACCGACCACGGCTACCTCTTCGGGGCCTACGAGTTCTGGAAGAAGGCCAAGAAGCACGGGATCAAGCCGATCATCGGCCTGGAGGCGTACCTGACGCCGGGCACGGCCCGGGCGGACCGCACCCGGGTGCGCTGGGGGGACGGCTCCCGGGACGACGTGTCCGGCGGCGGCGCGTACACGCACATCACCCTGTGGTCCGAGACCACCGAGGGCATGCACAACCTCTTCCGCATGGGCTCGCTGGCCAGCCTGCAGGGGCACTTCTACAAGCCCCGCATGGACCGTGAGCTGCTGCACACCTACCACCACGGACTGATCGCCACGACCGGCTGCCCTTCCGGGGAGGTCCAGACCCGGCTGCGGCTGGGCCAGTACCCCGAGGCGCTGGCGGCCGCCGCCGAGTTCCGGGACATCTTCGGCGCGGAGAACTACTACTGCGAACTGATGGATCACGGCCTGGACATCGAGCGCAACGTCCGGGCCGATCTGCTGCGCCTGGCGAAGGATCTCCAGCTGCCGCTGATCGCGAGCAACGACCTGCACTACACCCGGCCCGAGGACGCCAAGGCGCACGCGGTGCTGTTGTGCGTACAGTCCGGTTCCACCCTGGCCGACCCCAAGCGGTTCAAGTTCGACGCGGACGACTTCTACCTCAAGTCCCCGCAGGAGATGCGGGAACTGTGGCGGGAGTTCCCCGAGGCCTGTGACAACACCCTGGCGATCGCCGAGCGTTGCGACATCGCGTTCACCGAGGGCGCCAACCTCATGCCACGGTTCCCGGTGCCCGAGGGCGAGAACGAGGAGTCCTGGTTCATCAAGGAGGTCGAGCGGGGGCTGCACCGCCGCTACCCGCAGGGCATACCGGACGAGGTGCGCCGGCAGGCCACCTACGAGGTCGGGGTCGTCTGCCAGATGGGCTTCCCGGGGTACTTCCTCGTGGTCGCCGACTTCATCAACTGGGCGAAGTCCCAGGGCATCCGGGTCGGCCCGGGCCGTGGCTCGGCGGCCGGATCCCTGGCGGCCTACGTGGTGGGCATCACCGACCTCGACCCGCTGCCGCACGGCCTGATCTTCGAGCGGTTCCTGAACCCCGAGCGCGTCTCCATGCCGGACGTTGACGTGGACTTCGACGAGCGCAGGCGCGGCGAGGTGATCCGTTACGTCACGGAGAAGTACGGCGAGGAGCGCGTCGCGCAGATCGTGACCTACGGCACGATCAAGGCCAAGCAAGCGCTCAAGGACGCCTCCCGGGTACTCGGCTACCCCTTCTCGATGGGGGAGCGCCTGACCAAGGCCATGCCGCCGGCGGTGATGGGCAAGGACATCCCGCTCGCGGGGATCTTCGACCCGGAGCACCCGCGGTACGCCGAGGCCGAGGAGTTCCGCCAGCTGCACTCCAGCGACCCCGAGGTCGCGAAGGTGGTCGAGACCGCACGCGGGTTGGAGAACCTCAAGCGGCAGTGGGGCGTGCACGCCGCCGGCGTGATCATGTCCAGCGAGCCGCTGATCGACCACATCCCGATCATGCGCCGGGAGCAGGACGGCGCGATCATCACGCAGCTCGACTACCCGACCTGCGAGACGCTCGGCCTGCTCAAGATGGACTTCCTGGGCCTGCGCAACCTGACCGTGATCGACGACGCGCTCAAGAACATCATCGCCAACGGCAAGGAGCCCCTGGATCTCGAGGAGATCTCCCGGGGCCTGGACGACCCCCCGACCTACGAGCTGCTCGCCCGCGGCGACACCCTCGGGGTGTTCCAGCTGGACGGCGGGCCGATGCGCTCCCTCCTGCGCCTCATGCGCCCCGACGGGTTCGAGGACATCTCCGCCGTGCTGGCGCTCTACCGGCCGGGCCCGATGGGCGCGAACTCGCACACGAACTACGCCCTGCGCAAGAACGGTCAGCAGCCGATCACCCCGATCCACCCGGAACTCGCCGAGTCGCTGGCCGAGATCCTCGACACCACCTACGGCCTGATCGTCTACCAGGAACAGGTCATGGCCATCGCGCAGAAGGTGGCCGGGTACAGCCTCGGCAAGGCCGACCTGTTGCGCCGGGCGATGGGCAAGAAGAAGCGCTCCGTCCTGGATGCCGAGTACGTGGGCTTCTCGGGCGGGATGAAGACCAACGGCTACTCGGACGAGGCGATCAAGACCCTGTGGGACATCCTCGTCCCCTTCTCCGACTACGCCTTCAACAAGGCGCACACGGCCGGGTACGGGCTGGTCTCGTACTGGACCGCCTACCTCAAGGCGAACTACCCGGCCGAGTACATGGCCGCCCTGCTCACCAGCGTGCGGGACGACAAGGACAAGTCAGCCCTGTACCTCAATGAGTGCCGCCGCATGGGCATCAAGGTCCTGCCGCCCGACGTCAACGTGTCCGACGCCAACTTCACCCCGGTCGGCACCGACATCCGGTTCGGGCTCACCGCGATCCGCAACGTCGGTGCGAACGTGGTGGAGGCGATCGCGACCGCACGGGTCGAGAAGGGCACGTACGCCTCGTTCAGCGACTTCCTGTCCAAGGTGCCCGCCGTCGTCTGTAACAAGCGGACCATCGAGTCACTGGTCAAGGCCGGTGCCTTCGACAGCCTGGGGCGCTCGCGGCGCGCCCTGCTCGCCAAGCACGAGGACGCCATCGACGAGGTCGTGGACCTCAAGCGCAACGAGGCCATCGGCCAGTTCGACCTCTTCGCGGGCCTCGGCGCCGAGACCGAGGAGGCCCCGGCGGGGTTGTCCGTGGAGATCCCGGAGATGCCCGAGTTCGAGAAGAAGGAGAAGCTCGCCCTCGAGCGGGAGATGCTCGGGCTGTACGTCTCCGACCACCCGCTCTTCGGGCTCGAACACGTGCTCGCCCGGGCCGCCGACTGCCCCATCGCCACGCTGACCGCGGACGACGGCCGCCCGGACGGGGCCGTGGTCACCATCGCCGGAATGATCAGTTCCCTGGCGCGCAAGCTGACCAAGAACGGCGCCCAGTGGGCGATCGCCACCGTGGAGGATCTCGACGGCGCCATCGAGGTGCTGTTCTTCCCGCAGACCTACCAGACCGTGCAGCATGTGCTGGCCGAGGACCTCGTCGTCGTGATCAAGGGGCGGGTGAACCGGCGGGACGACGTGCCCACCATCTATGCGACCGAGCTCTCCCTGCCCGCCCTGGACGAGGGTGACCGGGGCCCGGTGACCGTCTCGATGCCGTTGGCGCGCTGCACGACCCCGGTCGTCGAGCGCCTGAAGGATGTGCTGATCACGCATCCCGGCATGACCGAGGTGCACCTCAAGTTGGTGCAGCCCGGTCGGGTGACCCTGATGCGTCTGGATGACACCCTGCGGGTCACGCCGTCCCCGGCCCTCTTCGGTGACCTCAAGGCGCTGCTCGGGCCGAGTTGTCTGGCGTGACCTCCCGCCGTCCTGCCCGGCGGCGGTTCCTCGGGACGTCCCGCCTGGTGAAGAGCAGCCGAACAGGGTAAAAGCGACGGATGGGTTCGGGCGTTCTCGTCCGGAGCAGACACACTCGGCCCCGCTCGTGCAGACTCGCCCGGACAGTGCCTCTCGCCAGGTACGATCACGTCTGCCGGCAGGGCGGTGAGGCGCGCCGTGCACCCGAATGGGGGACACCCGAACAGGTGTCGTGCAGTCCGACGGCAAGTGAGCCGACAGCCTCGGGGGAGATGCCCATTGCGGGGCATCACATGATGTTGAGGTGCGGAGGAGCATCCATGGAGGAGCAGTTCTCACCCGGTCAGCAGCCTGTGCCAGGCGGCCAGCCGCCGGCGGGGGTCCCTGCGCCGGGCTATGGGTTCCAGGCGCCGGGTGGGGGTACGTCGTTCACCCCGGCTTCGGAGTCGATCGCCGCGGGCCCTGGTGCGGGTCCTGTGCCGCCGGTCGAGCCGACGCCGGCCCGGCGTGGCCGGGGCCTGGTCGTCGGAGCGGTCGCGGTGGTGGTGGCCGGGTTGGTCGGGGGTGGTGCCTACGCGGTGACCGCGCTGTCCGGCGGCGGGGGTGATCAGCCCGAGCAGCACATGCCGGGCACCGTGTTCGCCTTCGCGAAGGCGGACCTCGAGCCCTCGGCGACCCAGCAGGTCGACGCCATCCAGTTCATGCTCCGGTTCCCGCACTCGGACAAGCAGGCCGAGGCGCTCCAGAACAAGAGCCTGCGCGAGTACGTGTACCGCTCGCTGACCGCGAACGAGTCCGACGCGCCGGCCTGGGAGGATGTCAAGGGCTGGGCCGGCAAGCGGATCGCCGTCGGGGTGATGCCTGGTGCCAGTTCCGACCAGGATCCGTCCGCGGTGATCGTGCTCCAGGTCTCGGACCCCGACAAGGCGCGAACCGCGCTGAAGAAGATCGCCAAGGACGACCAGACCGGTGTCGCGATCAAGGACGGCTGGGCTCTGATCGCCAAGACCCAGGCGGCGGCTGACGCAGCCGAGGCGACCGCGGAGTCCTCGCCCCTGAGCAAGGTGCAGCGGTTCCACGACGACCTGTCGCAGCTCGGCGAGTCCGGGTTCGCGGCGGGCTGGGTCGACTCCGCCGGCGCCAAGACGCTCATGGAGAAGGCCCTCAGCAGCCAGGGATCCAGCCTGGGCAGCGCGTCGATGATCGGCGGGATGGCGGCCGAGTCGCTGAACCAGCACGGGGCTTTCGCCCTGCGCTTCGCGGACGGGCACCTGGAGCTGGTCAGCCGGATCTCGGGCGGTCGGGCGGTCGCCGGGACGAAGCAGGGGACCGGGATCGAGAAGCTCCCGGCCGACACCGTGGCGGGGATGGGCATCGCGGGTCTGGGCGAGGCGCTCCGCTCGCAGTGGGCGACCATGCTGCCGTTGCTGTCCATGGCCGGTGGGAGCGGCGGTGGGGACCCGGTGGCGACGATCGAGCAGCAGACCGGGCTGAAGCTGCCCGACGATCTGGTCACGCTGCTCGGCGACACGACCGATGTCGCGCTCGCGGCCTCCGGGGGTACCACTCCCGCCATGGGCCTGAAGGTCACCTCCAAGGACACCCAGTCCGCGCAGGTGCTGGAGAAGGTCCTGGCCCTGTTCGGGGACAAGGCCGCGATCGTCCAGCACAAGGCCACCTCGGACGGGTTCGTGCTCTCCACCGGCGTGGACCAGATGAACGCCCTCGAGAACCCGAGCAGCACGCTGGGCAGCACCGACCAGTTCAAGGCGCTCGTTCCGGACGCCAGCAGCGCATCGATGGCGGTCTACCTGGACCTGACCAAGATGTCCTCCGAGGAGAGCCTCTCGTCGTCCATGAGCGACAAGGACAAGAAGACCCTCGAGGCATTGAAGGGGGTCGGCATCACCGCCAGCACCGATGGCAAGGGCACCGCACAGATCCGGGTGCGGATCGGATGACCCTGCCCTCCGAGCCGGAGGCCGGCGTGCCCACCACGATCTCGTGGTGGGCACGCCCGCATGTCCGGGCAGTGATCGAGTTGCTGGTCCTGTCGCTCGGCGGCGGTCTGCTCGTCGGCCTGGCCTGGTCCGGAATGGCGCCCAGGGTGCGTTCCTGGTCCGATTCCCAGGAAGCTCGGATCGCGGGGGACGGACTTCTCGCCGGGCTCGGGCTGGCCTCGGGAGTCCTGCTGGCCGGATGGGCACTGCTCACCGCGGGCCGCGGACCGCTGCGGCAGGGGCTGGTCGCCCTGGTCGGCGCACTGGCCCTCGGGCCGATCGCCTGGGGGGTCGGTGGCCTCAGCGGTGCTCCGAAGGTGCAGGCCGTCGGCGTGGTCTTCGTGGCCCCCGTGGCCACTGCGGTCGTCCTGTTCCTGGGCACCCTGATCCCGCTGCCGGTCTGGGGGCGGTTCCGGATGATCCCCGCCGCCGTGCCGGTGCCGGGGAGCTACCCGTCGCCGCCCTCCGTTCCCTGGCCGGGGGCATCCTGGGGGGCACCGGTTCCCCCCGACGCCGGACAGCCTCCCGCGGGCTGGGGCGGCTCGGCTCCGGGGCAGCCTGCCTCCGGCCAAGGCGGTGACCCGGGACAGCCTCCCGCGGGCTGGGGCGGCTCGGCTCCTGCCTGACGGTGGTGGGCTCCTCGACAGCCGTCCGCACCGGAGGGAACGGCCCTGTGGCCCGGGAGGACCGGCCGCGGGGACCGCGGATGCGCGGTCCCGGTGGGTTCAGCCGCGGGCGATGGTCGCGGTGGTCGCCCGGGTGAGGCTGATCAAGGCGAGCGGTGAGAGTTCCACGTCCAGTCCTCGACGCCCGGCGCTGACGAGCACGGTCTCGTGGTCCAGCGCGCTGGAGTCGATCACCGTCGGCAGACGACGGCGCTGTCCCAGGGGACTGATCCCGCCCAGCACGTACCCCGTCGCGCGCTCGGCGACCGGGGCGGGGGCAAGGGCGGCCCGCTTGCCACGCACCGCGGTGGCCAGTGCTCGCAGGTCCAACTGGGCCGGGGCCGGCACCACGGCGACCACCAGTTTCTGGTCGACTTCGGTGACCAGAGTCTTGAAGATCCTTCGCGGATCGCCACCCAGGGCCGCCGCGGCCTCTGCCGCGTAGCGCAGGCCCTCGGCATGAGCCCGCGGGTCGTGGGCGTAGGCGTGCACCACATGCTGCACGCCGGCCGCGACCAGGCTGCGGGTGGCGGGGGTGGCACCGGCGGAACCCTGGGCCCGTGTGGACGGGGCTGCGGGGATCGCCGCGTCGTCGAAGCGTTGTTGTCCGGACAGTGCGGCCCACCACCTCACGTCGAAGGTCGTGCCCACCCTGCCGGAGGCACCGCTCGGGCACTGTACCGGCCGCGGCCCCGGCGTCCCCAGCCACCGGAGTGTGACGTGCGCGGGTCATCACGGTACGTCGGGAAGGTCCCGCCGACGGTCGTCAGGGCGGGATGACCGGCCCCGGCGTGGCGGCCGAGGGGTTGGTGGTCCTGCCGAGGTGCTGGTCCGGGCGGCCCTCCTAGACTGACCCCGTGATCCGCCGCATCGATCTGCGTGGCCAGAGCCTGTCCGAGTCCGCCCTGCGCGAGGTGGTTCCCCGCGCCGCTCTCGACGTGGAGCATGCCCTGGAGACCGTGCGGCCGCTGTGCGCGGACGTGCGGACCCGGGGCGTGGCTGCCCTCGTGGAGCTCACCGAACGGTTCGACGGGGTCCGGCTGACGTCCGTGCGGGTGCCGCCCACCGCCCTGACCGCTGCGCTCGAGCAACTCGAGCCGGAGGTGCGGGCCGGGCTCGAGGAGTCCGCCGCGCGGGCTCGCCGGGTGCATGCCGAGCAGACCCGCCGGGACACGGCGATCCAGGTGGTTCCGGGCGGGGTCGTGCGCCAGCGGTGGCTGCCCGTCGGCCGGGTGGGCCTGTACGTGCCCGGGGGACTCGCCGTCTACCCGAGCAGTGTCGTGATGAACGTGGTGCCCGCCCAGACGGCTGGGGTTCCCTCCATCGCGGTCACCAGCCCGGCACAGCGGGACAACCCCCGGGGGTTCGAGGGGCTGCCGCACCCGACGATCCTGGCCACCTGCGCCCTGCTCGGGGTCGAGGAGGTGTACGCGGTCGGCGGTGCCCAGGCCATCGCGATGTTCGCCTACGGGGCCCACGACGAGGCCGGGGAACTGGTCTGCGCTCCCGTCGACCTGGTCACCGGTCCGGGCAACATCTGGGTGGCCGCGGCCAAACGCCTGCTCAAGGGTGTGATCGGCATCGACGCCGAGGCTGGGCCCACCGAGGTCGCGGTGCTCGCCGACGACAGCGCCGATCCTCGCCACGTGGCGGCGGATCTGGTGAGTCAGGCCGAGCACGATCCGATGGCGGCGGCGGTGCTGGTGACCGACTCGGTGACGCTGGCCGACGCGGTCGACCGCGAACTGGTCGTGCGGGTGCCTGCGGCGCGGCACGGGGAGCGCATCGGCACCGCGTTGGCCGGTCCGCAGTCCGCGGTCATCCTCGTGGACGACGTGGACGCGGGGGTCCGGGTGGTGGATGCCTACGCGGCCGAGCACCTGGAGATCCAGACCCGCAACGCGGCCACCGTGGCCGCCCGGATCCGCAATGCCGGGGCGATCTTCGTCGGGCCCTGGTCCCCGGTGAGCCTGGGGGACTACTGCGCCGGGTCCAACCACGTGCTGCCTACGGGAGGGAGTGCCCGGCACTCCAGCGGGCTGGGAGTGCAGAGCTTCCTGCGAGGCGTCCAGGTGATCGACTACAGCCAGGAGGCGCTCGCCGAGGTGGCCGACCGCGTGCTCGCCCTGGCCGCGGCCGAGGACCTTCCCGCCCATGGCGAGGCGGTACAGGTACGCCGCTGACGCCGGAGGAGACGGTCGGGCGCGTCGGGCCGCAGCCTCCGGGACGGCCCGGGCACGCGGCCTAGACTGGGACCGTGCCTTCTTCCGTCGCCATCGACCCGCCAGGCCCGGCACCCTCCGCAGACGAGGCATCACCGGCCGAGACCCTCTCCCGCTTGCCGCTGCGTGAGGATCTGCGGGGACGCACCCCGTACGGGGCTCCGCAGATCCAGGTGCCGGTGCGGCTCAACACGAACGAGAACGCCCATCCGATCCCGGACGAGGTGGCGGACGCGATCGCCGAGGCGATCGTCGAGCAGGTGCGCGGCCTCAACCGGTATCCGGACCGCGAGTTCACCGGCCTGCGTGAGGACCTGGCCACCTACCTGGGTCACGACCTGGTGTCGTCCCAGCTGTGGGCGGCGAACGGCAGCAACGAGGTGCTGCAGCAGGTCCTGCAGGCCTTCGGGGGGCCAGGACGGGTCGCACTCGGCTTCACCCCGGCCTACTCCATGCACCCGATCCTCAGCCGCGGCACCGGCACGCACTGGGTCGACGGGGAGCGCGGCGCCGCCGTGGCCGGGTTCGACCTGCGGGCCGCGTCCGCGGTCGAGCAGGTGCGCCGCCACCGGCCCGACGTGGTGTTCATCTGCTCGCCCAACAACCCGACCGGCACCGCCGTGGGCCTGGACGTGATCGAGCAGGTCTACGACGTCGCACCGGGCATGGTGGTCGTCGACGAGGCCTACGCCGAGTTCGCCCGGCCGGGGACGGCCAGTGCGCTGTCCCTGCTACCGGGGCGGGAGCGGCTGATCGTGACCCGCACCATGAGCAAGGCGTTCGCCCTCGCCGGTGCCCGGGTGGGTTACCTGGCCGCGGACGCCGCCGTCACGGATGCCCTACGTCTGGTGCGCCTGCCGTATCACCTGTCCGCGCTCACGCAGGCCGCGGCCAGGGCCGCGCTCTGGTACGCGGACGAGCTGCTGGCGACCGTGGGTCAGATCCGGGTCCAGCGGGACCGCATCGTCGCCGAGCTGCCGCGCATCGGTGTGCCTGCCGTGCCGAGCGACGCCAACTTCGTCCTCTTCGGCGGCCTGTCCGACGAGCGGGCTGTCTGGCGGGGCCTGCTCGAGTACGGAGTGCTGGTGCGCGACGTCGGCGTGCCGGGGCACCTGCGGGTGACGGCGGGCACCGAGAACGAGGTGACCTCGTTCCTCGACGCGCTGGAGTCCACGTTGGAGGTCGCCGTCGCCACCGGGACGGGAGCCGTGCGGTGACCGGGTCGGCCGGCCGCCGCGCGCGGGCGGAGCGGGTCACCTCGGAGTCCTCGGTCACCGTGGAGATCGATCTGGACGGGACCGGCACGGCCGACATCCACACCGGGGTGGGCTTCTACGACCACATGCTCACCAGCCTGGCCCGGCACTCGCTGATCGACCTGTCGGTCGAGGCCCAGGGAGACACCCACATCGACGCTCATCACACCGTCGAGGACGTCGCGATCGTGTTCGGGCAGGCGCTGCGCGAGGCGTTGGGCGACAAGCGGGGGATCCGCCGGTTCGGGGACGCGCTCGTGCCGCTGGACGAGGCGCTCGTGCAGGTCGCGGTCGACCTCGCCGGCCGTCCCTACTGCGTGCACGGAGGCGAGAGCGAGCAGCAGGCCTACGTCACGATCGGCAGCGGCTACCTGGGGTCGCTGACCCGGCATGTGTTCGAGAGTCTGTCCTCGTCGGCCGCGATCGCCGTCCACGTGCGCGTGCTGGACGGGCGGGACCCCCACCACGTGGTCGAGGCACAGTTCAAGGCATTCGCGCGGGCCCTGCGCGTGGCCGTGGAACTCGATCCGAGGGTGACCGGTGTGCCCAGTACCAAGGGTTCGCTCTGAACGCAGCACCGTCCGGTCCGCCCGGCAGCCGTGCGGTCGCGTCCGGTGGATGTTCGGTCACCGCTGCCGGCTGTTCGGTCACCGGCGTCGACCTCGCGATCACGACCAGCGGCCGTGGGATCGTCACCGCCGGAGGGCTGGGTGCCAGGTCCGGATTGGGTACGGGCCGGGCCGGCGGGACTCGTGGGCGTGGGACGCGTCCGGCAGGCGCCATACTGCGGGGCGTGCGCACGCGACCCTCGTCCTCGCCCGGATCGGACGTCGACCGTCCCCGCCCTCACGGGCGGGTTTCGCGGTGCCTTCCCGGGCAGGACCCGCGGTGCCTTCCCGGGCTGGACCCGCGGTGCCTCCCCGGTGGGGACCCGCGGTGAGCCGGGAACGGGCGCAGCGGAGCGCCGCCCGGGAGGAAGCAGCCCGGCAGGAAAGGTTGCGCCGGGAACGTCGGCAGGCTCGGCGGCGGCGCTGGCAGTGGCTGACCGCCCCGTTTCGCCTGCGTCGGCGGACCCGGCGACGGGTCGGCGACTCGGCGTTGCGCCGACAGCGGCGGCGTCAGGACGGCGCCCTCGCGGCGGTGCTCGTCGGGTGCCACGGCGCGCTGTGGCTGATGCAGCCCTCCTGGACCTGGCGGGGCAGTGCCGCAGTGCTCACCCTCTTCGCCTGGCCGGTGCTCACCGTGGTCCTGTTCGACCGCCGTCCCTCGGCCTGAGCGACGGCGGCCCGGCACCTGTGCGGTCCGCCCCGCCTCCGTCGTCCACCCGTTGCCCGATCCACCCCCTGCCTGATCCATCCCCTGTCCGATCCACCCGCTGCCGAGCCTGGAGGCCGAACCTCGTGAACGCCCAGTCCGACGACCGCACCCCGCCGCCGTCCCCGGCCGCATCGCCGGAACCGCCCCGGCTGGTGCTCCTGCCGGCGGTCGACGTCTGCGACGGTCAGGCGGTGCGCCTGGTGCAGGGGGAAGCCGGTACCGAGACCGGCTACGGCGATCCGCTCGAGGCGGCGCTGGCCTGGCAGCAGGCCGGTGCCGAGTGGGTGCACCTGGTCGACCTCGACGCGGCCTTCGGCCGGGGCTCGAACCGGGAACTGCTCGCCCGGGTGGTCGGCGTCCTGGATGTCGCGGTCGAGCTGAGCGGAGGGATCCGGGACGACGCGAGCCTCGACGCCGCGATGGCCACGGGGTGTGCCCGGGTCAACCTCGGCACCGCCGCGCTGGAGGACCCGGACTGGACCCGTTCGGCGATCGCACGGTTCGGGGACCGGGTGGCCGTGGGGTTGGACGTGCGCGGCACGACTCTCGCCGCCCGGGGCTGGACCCGTGAGGGAGGGGATCTGTGGGAGACCCTTGCCCGCCTGGACGCCGACGGTTGCGCTCGGTACGTGGTCACGGACGTGACCAAGGACGGGACCCTGCGGGGCCCCAACGTGGACCTCCTGCGGCAGGTCTGCGCGCGGACGGATCGTCCCGTGGTGGCCAGTGGTGGGGTCTCGGCCCTGGCCGACCTGGTGGCGCTGCGCGAACTCGTCGCGGACGGGGTGGAGGGCGCCATCGTCGGAAAGGCTCTCTACGCGGGCGCGTTCACCCTGCCGCAGGCACTGGCGGTGGCGGGCTGACCCCTCCGGCGGACGGTTGAGCCGGCTTTCCCGGGGCGAACAGCTGTCCCTGCCTTCCTCGGGCGGACGGGTGTCCGGGCGAGCCGCCGTGGGCGGCGTGAACGCGGCGAGGCGTGGGGGTGATCCGAGGCCCGGTGCGCCTCGGTTCGCCGGAAATTGAGCGGTGAGTCGTCGGATGAATCTGCGACGATGGCGAGGTGGGGTTCGGGGCGTACCGTCGAGTGCTGGGAGTGCGCGGCGTTCCCGGGCTCCTGGTGCTCGGGGTCCTCGGCCGCATCCCCGTCGCGGCGTCCAATCTGGTGCTGACCATGCACGTGGTGACCGGCCTGGGCCGGGGATACGGGGCGGCCGGTCTCGTCTGCACCGCAGGCACCGTGGGGGCCGCGATCGGTTCGCCCTGGCGTGGCCGCGCCGTTGACCGCGTCGGGCTGCGCCGCGCGGTGCTCCCCTCCGTGGTGGTCGGCGCGGGCAGCTGGGTGGTGGCTCCGTTCCTGCCCTACCCGTGGCTCGTGGTGGACTGTTTCGTCGGCGGAATGCTGGGAGTGCCGATCTTCACCGTGCTGCGCCAGGCCATCGCGGCCATGGTGCCGCCCGAGCACCGGCGCACCGCCTACGCGACCGACTCGATCGGCGTGGAGTTCTCCTTCCTGGCCAGCCCCGCCCTGGGCATGCTGCTGACCATCGAGTTCTCCTCCACCGTGGCCCTGGTCGCCGTCGGTCTGGGCTCGGCCGTCTCCGGGATCGCCCTCCTGCTGATGAACCCGGCCGTGCGTCCGGAGCCCGAGCCGACGGACGGGACGAGCGACCCCGCCCTGCCGCTCGCGACCGCGCAGGTCCCGGTTTCCTCGGGGACAACAGGTTCGCCGGGGACAACAGGTCCCTCGGGAACCGCGGGCTCCTCGCGGACGGCGGGAACGGTGGGGACGGCGGTTCTCCCGGCCACGGGGACCTCGCCCGGGACGACGCCCCGCACCCACCGGGCCTGGGCGGGCTGGGTGAACGGGCAGGTCCTGAGCATCCTCGCGATCTCGGCCGGATCCACCGTGGTGCTCGCGGGTACCGAGGTCGCCCTGATCGCCCACCTGCGTGCCCACGGCGCGGTCGACTGGACGATCGCGGTCTTCGGTGGCTGGAGCCTGGCCTCGATACTCGGTGGCCTGCTCTACGGCGCCGCCCGCCGTTCGATCCCGGCCCTCTGGCTGCTGATCGCGGTGGCCGTGCTGACCGCTCCGATCGGGGTGGCGTCCGGTCCGCTCATCCTGTGCCTGGCCGTGCTGCCGGCGGGGTTCGCCTGCGCGCCGGTGATCAGTGCCACGGTGGACACCCTCAGTGCCCTGGTACCCGACCGCGTGCGCGGGGAGGCCATGGGCTGGCACGGTGCGGCCATGACGACGGGGATGGCGTTGGGCGCGCCCCTGGCCGGCGCCGCCGTGGACGGGCACGGACCGTGGGCGGGTTTCGTTGCGGTGGGTGCCGTGGGCTTGCTCGTCGCCGTGGTCGGCGCGCGGCTGGGGTACCGCAGGACCGGAGTGCGTGTCCGCCCGGTGACTCCCGAGTCGGCCGCCACGGGCTGACGACCACGCCGGGCGGGACCCCGGGAAGCGGGCGGACGGCGGTCCGGGCGCGAGCTGGTATCGTGTCATGGTGACCGACCGGACCCTCCTGGGTCCGGTGCGTAAGTGGAGCCTCTCCCACCCGCCGCCACGCCCGTCCCGTACGGGCGGGTCTACGGCGCCGGGTTCCGGTCCTCCCCGCCGGGTAGGTGGGGACGTCTGACGGCAAGGTCGCCGTCAGGCACGGTCGGTTGAGGCTCCCGCGCGTCCGCGTTTGGGGGCCTTTCCCATGCCGGCGGTAGACCCGACGTCGTGAAGGAGCACCACATCAGCGAGCCCCGGATCAACGACCGGATCCGAGTTGCCGAGGTTCGGTTGGTCGGCCCCAACGGGGAGCAGGTAGGGATCGTCCGTGTCGAGGACGCCCTGCGGCTCGCCCAGGAGGCTGATCTCGACCTGGTCGAGGTGGCCCCCCAGGCCAGACCTCCGGTCTGCAAGCTCATGGATTTCGGCAAGTTCAAGTACGAGTCCGACATGAAGGCACGGGAGGCGCGCCGCAACCAGGCGCACACCGTGCTGAAGGAGATCAGACTCCGCCTCAAGATCGACCCGCACGACTACGGCACGAAGAAGGGCCACGTCGAGCGGTTCCTCAAGGCGGGGGACAAGGTCAAGGTAATGATCATGTTCCGCGGCCGGGAGCAGTCCCGTCCCGAGCTCGGCTATCGGCTGCTGCAGCGCATGGCCGAGGACGTCAAGGAGCTCGGCTACGTCGAGAGCTCCCCGAAGCAGGACGGCCGCAACATGGTCATGGTGATCGGACCGCACAAGAAGAAGGCCGAGGCGAAGGCGGAGCTCCGCCGGCGTCGGCAGACCGACGAGGAAGTGGTCGTCGAGTCCGGAACGGCGCAGGTCCCTGCCCCGGGAGCGCCCGGGCAGGACTGACTTCCCACCACGGTTACGGCGGGTCCCCGGTCGGGGACCGGTCACGGACGAGCGCGCCGGCCCGGCGCGGCACGACGAGGAGATGTGCGGCGCCATGCCGAAGACAAAGACCCACAGCGGTGCGAAGAAGCGGTTCCGGATCACGGGGGGCGGCAAGCTCATGCGGGAGCAGGCGAACCGCCGGCACCTGTTCGAGAGCAAGCCGTCGACCCGCACCCGCAGGCTCGCCCAGGATGTCGAGACCGCGTCCACGGACGTCAAGAGGGTCAAGCGCCTGCTCGGCAAGTGAGCCGGCGGCCCCCCACCCTCGTCCCAGAGCACAGGCAAGGAGACTCAACGTGGCACGCGTGAAGAGGGCGGTCAACGCCCAGAAGAAGCGCCGTGAGGTCCTGGAGATCGCCAGCGGCTACCGCGGCCAGCGCTCCCGGCTGTACCGCAAGGCCAAGGAGCAGGTAACCCACTCGATGGGGTACGCCTTCCGCGACCGCCGGGCGCGCAAGGGCGACTTCCGCCGGCTGTGGATCCAGCGGATCAACGCGGCGGCCCGCGCGAACGACATGACGTACAACCGCTTCATCTCGGGCCTGAAGGCCGCCGGGGTCGAGGTCGACCGGCGCATCCTGGCCGAGCTCGCGGTGAGCGACGCCGCGGCGTTCGCGACCCTGGTCGCCACCGCCAAGGCCGCCCTGGCTGCGGCCGCGGCTGCCGACGCGACGTCGGCCGCCTGAACGGAACCCGCGTCCCCGTGTCGGACCTCCGCCCCGATCCGGGGGCGTGGGACGCATCCGGGGGGACCGCCGTGCTGGCCAACCCGCGCGCCGATCGGGTGCGTGGGGTGCGCAAGCTTCTGGAGAGACCGGCCCGGCAACGGGCCGGTCTCTTCCTTGCGGAGGGGCCTCAGGCAGTTCGGGAGGCGGTGGCCGCCACGGCGACCGCCTTCCCCGGTGCCGGTGAACCCCGTGGTGCGGGTGAGCCCCGAAGTCCCGGTGAGCCCCGTGGTGCCGGTGAGTACGGTCGGGGCCCCCGCGGGACGGCTCCGGTGCAGGAGTTGTACGCGACGGTGGCCGCCGCGCAGCGGTACGCGGAGATCCTGACGCAGGCCCGGTCCGCCGGGGTGCCGGTGCGGCTGGCGACGGACGAGGTCTTCTCGGCGTTCAGTGACACCGTCACCGCCCAGGGGTTGCTCGCGGTCTGTCGGGCCGTGAACGTCCCGTTGTCCCAGGCCCTGGACGGGGGCCCGCGGCTGGTCGCCGTACTCGCCGCCGTGCGTGATCCCGGCAATGCGGGCACGGTGCTGCGGGCGGCGGACGCGGCGGGTGCCGAGGCCGTGGTGCTGACCGACGCCAGCGTCGAGGTGCACAACCCCAAGTGCGTGCGGGCCAGCGCCGGCAGCCTGTTCCACGTCCCGGTGTCCACCGGGACGGCACTGCCCGCGGTCGTCGAGGGCCTGCGGGCGGCCGGGCTGAGGGTGTACGCCGCGGACGGCCACGGTGACGTCGACCTGGACGATCTGGCGGACCGGGCCGCGCAGGGGGAGCCCGGTGGACTGGCCGGGCCGCTCGCCTGGGTGTTCGGCAACGAGGCCTGGGGCCTTCCGGACGACGCTCTGGCGCTGGCCGACGCCGTGGTGCGCGTGCCGGTGCACGGCCGGGCGGAGAGCCTCAATCTGGCGACCGCGGCGACCGTCTGCCTCTACGCCGCGGCCCGGGCACAACGCCGTGGCACGGGCTGTCGCACCGGGAGCTGACCTGCCGACCGCGGCCCCGTGACCGCGGCGTCCGGCACCCACGGTCCGGCCGTTCCCGTCCTCGGTCGACACGCGTCGGTGGCGCGTGCACGGTGCCTGCGCGAGGTCACCGCCTGTCAACCCCTTCGCGGTCGGCGCGCGGGATCTGAGAGGATCGCCCTGGTCGGACGGGGAACGTCGACCGACGGCGGCGACGATGTCGTCACTGGGAGACGTCTGCCGTGATGGTGGGACCCAACGTGCTGGACCCGAAGTGAGTGAGCCTCGAAGTGAGTGAGCCTCGAAGTGAGTGAGCAGAGCCCTGCGCCGGGCGTGCCGACCCCGCAGCGGGTCGAGGAGATCGTGCAGTCGGGGCTGGCGGCGGTGGCCGCCGCGGCGGACCTCGACGCGCTGCGCCGCGTGCGCCTGGAGCACACCGGTGACCGCAGCCCCATCGCCCTGGCCAACCGGGCCATCGGCACGACGGCCCCGGCCGACCGTGCCGAGGCCGGCCGGGTGATCGGTGCGGCCCGCGGCCGGCTGAACGCGGCCCTCGCCGCGCGCCAGGTCGTCCTGGAGGCCGAGCGGGACGCGCGCGTGCTGGTCGAGGAGGCGGTGGACGTCACCGTCCCGGTCGGACGCCGCCCGGTCGGGGCGCGGCATCCGCTGGAGTCGATCGCGGAGCGGATCGGTGACGTCTTCCTCGCCATGGGCTGGGAGATCGCCGAGGGCCCCGAGGTCGAGGCGGAGTGGTTCAACTTCGACGCGCTCAACTTCGACCCCGATCACCCCGCGCGCCAGATGCAGGACACGTTCTTCGTCGACCCGCCGGACTCGGGCCTGGTGCTGCGCACGCACACCTCCCCGGTGCAGGCGCGGGCGCTGCTCACCCGCGAGCTGCCGGTCTACGTGATCTGCCCGGGCAAGGTCTTCCGGACCGACGAGCTGGACGCCACGCACACGCCGGTCTTCCACCAGGTGGAGGGCCTCGCCGTCGACCGGGGTCTGACCATGGCCCACCTCAAGGGCACGCTCGACCACTTCGCGACGTCCATGTTCGGGGCCGGCATCACCACCCGCCTGCGCCCGTCCTTCTTCCCCTTCACCGAGCCCAGCGCCGAACTGGACCTGCGGTGCTTCCTGTGCGTGGGTGCCACCGGCGCCCTCGACCCCGACTGCCGCACCTGCCGGGGCACCGGGTGGATCGAGTGGGGCGGCTGCGGCATGGTCAACCCCAATGTGCTCCGGGCCTGCGGGGTCGATCCGCAGGAGTACACGGGGTTCGCGTTCGGTATGGGGATGGAGCGCACGCTGATGTTCCGGCACGGCATCGCCGACATGCACGACATCGTCGAGGGCGACGTCCGGTTCAGCCTGCACTACGGGATGGAGGTCTGAGTCATGCGCGTCCCGTTGCCCTGGCTGGGCGAGTACGTAGGTCTTCCGGCGGGAGTGACCGGTGAACAGGTCGCCGCCGACCTGGTACGGGTGGGGCTGGAGGAGGAGGCGATTCACGGCGCCGCGGTGAGCGGCCCGCTGGTGGTCGGTCAGGTGCTGACCATCGCCGAGGAACCCCAGCGCAACGGCAAGACCATCCGCTGGTGCTCCGTGGACGTCGGTGCGCACGGTCCGCAGGACGGCGCGGGCGGCCACGGCCCCCGGTGGCTGGTCTGCGGCGCCCGCAACTTCGTGGTCGGGGACAAGGTCGTGGTGAGCCTGCCCGGCACGGTGCTGCCCGGCGGCTTCACGATCTCGGCCCGCAAGACCTACGGGCACCTGTCCGACGGCATGATCTGCTCGGCCCGGGAGCTGGGCCTGGGCGACGACCATTCCGGGATCATCCGCCTCGTCGAGTGGGGGCTCGCGGACGCGCCCTGCGGTTCGAGCGCGATCGAACTGCTCGGCCTGGGGGAGGAGACCGTCGAGGTCAACGTCACCCCGGACCGCGGGTACGCGTTCAGCGTGCGCGGGGTCGCCCGGGAGTACGCCCACGCCACCGGAGCCCGGTTCACAGACCCGGCGCTGCTGGACGTGCCCAAGCCCGCGGCTGACGGCTTCGAGGTGCGCCTGGCCGACGACGCGCCGATTCGCGGGCGCCTCGGCGCCGACCGGTACGTCGCCCGGGTGATCCGCGGGGTCGACGCTGCCGCGCCGTCCCCCCGCTGGATGCAGCGGCGGCTCGAGCAGGCGGGTATGCGCCCGATCTCGCTGGCCGTGGACGTGACCAACTACGTGATGCTCGGCCTCGGCCAGCCCCTGCACGCCTTCGACCTCGACCGGCTGTCCGGGGCGATCGTGGTGCGCCGGGCCCGTCCGGGCGAGCACCTGGTGACCCTGGACGACGTGGACCGGGCACTCGACCCCGAGGATCTGCTGATCACCGACCACGACGGCGAGCGCGTGCTCGCCATGGCCGGGGTGATGGGCGGGGCGAGCAGCGAGGTCACCGGCGACACGCGGAACATCCTGCTGGAGGCCGCGCACTTCGACGCGGTCACCGTGGCGCGAACCTCCCGGCGGCACAAGCTGTCCACCGAGGCGAGCCGCCGGTTCGAGCGCGGGGTGGACACCGAACTGGCGGACGCGGCGGCCGAACTGGCCACTCGCCTGCTGGTGGAGTTCGGCGGCGGCACCGTCGGTCCGGCCACCGACATCGACGAGCGGGTGCCGAGGCCCCCGATCCGCATGCCCGCCGACCTGCCCGCCCGCGTGGTGGGGGTCGGCTGGACCCGGGGTGAGGTGGTCGCCACACTCACCGAGATCGGTTGCCGGGTCTCCGAGGAGGACGCCGACCTGATCGTGTCCGCGCCGTCCTGGCGTCCGGACCTCGTGGCGGGGGTCGACCTGGCCGAGGAGGTCGCGCGTCTGCGGGGCTACGAGCACATCCCTTCGGTGCTGCCGACCGCACCGGCGGGGCGGGGCCTGACCCACGGGCAGCGGGTGCGCCGTACCGTGGCGCGGGCCCTGGCCGAGTCGGGGCTCGTCGAGGTGCTGTCCGTGCCGTTCGTCTCGCCCTCGGTGCACGACGCGCTCGGGCTGGACGCCGACGACCCGCGCCGCCGGGCACTGCGCCTGGCGAACCCGCTCTCGGACCAGCAGCCCGAGCTGCGGACCACCCTGCTGCCCAACCTGCTGGAGACCCTGCGTCGCAACATCGGCCGGGGCACCACCGACGTGGCGCTGTTCGAGTTGGGTCTGGTGACCCGGCCCGCGAGCCTCGACGCGGTGGCCGCCCGGCCGCCGGTGACCTCGCGGCCGTCCGCGGCCGCACTGGACGCGGTGCTCGCCGGGGTCCCGGCCCAGCCGCGGCACGTGGCCCTCGTGCTGGCCGGGCAGTGGGAGCCGGCGGGCTGGTGGGGTCCCGGACGGCTCGTGGACTGGGCGGACGCCGTGGCCGCCGCCGAGCTCGTCGCCCGCACGGTCGGGGTGCACCTGGACGTGACCGCCGACGACCACGCGCCGTGGCACCCGGGCCGGTGTGCCCGGCTCGAGGTGAACGGTGTCCTGGTCGGCCACGCGGGCGAGCTGCACCCCAAGGTGGTGCAGGCCCTCGGGGTGCCGGCGCGGACCTGCGTCGCCGAGCTCGACCTCGACGTCCTCACCGCAGCCTCGGGGGCGGTGAGGGAAGCCGTGCCGGTCAGCACCTACCCGGTCGCCAAGGAGGACCTGGCGCTGGTGGTGGACGCCGCGGTGCCGGCCGGCCGGGTCGGGGAGGCGCTGCGGGCCGGGGCCGGGGAGCTCCTGGAGTCCGTGCGGCTGTTCGACATCTACACCGGTCCGCAGGTCGGTGCGGGCCGCAAGTCGCTGGCGTTCGCGCTGCGGCTCCGGGCCGCCGACCACACCCTGACCGCCGAGGAGATCTCCGGCACGCGGTCCGGTGCCGTGGCCGAGGCGGAGCGTCGCTGCGGGGCGGTGCTGCGCGGCCAGTGAGGCCTGGCGGGTGCCGCGGCCGTCCGGCCCGCGGCCTCCGCTCCTCTCCGGGTTGCCCTGATCCGGGTTGCCCTGATCGTGGGGCCCGGGCTCTCGTCAGCGAGGGCCCGGGCCTTCGTGCGCCTGACGTCCCGTCATCGACGGAAACCGGTGGCCCGCGAGGGCCCTCCCACCTGGCCGGAGCGGACGCATCGTGAGCGCGGGGGGCAATCGGCCCCTGGCGTCGTCACCGCCTGTGCACCATGATGGGCATCCGTCGATGCCATGCCCGGATCCTCGGGTATGTCCGTCGCTGACGGCGACGCCGTGGTGAAGGGGTCGGTCGAGTCGGGTACCCAGCGCGTCCGGGGAAGAAGTGTCTGCGGGGCGCGGCGTCCGAGGCCGCGGTGAGGCTCGGGCGTTGTCGGTCCGGGCGCGGTGTGTCCCGGACGGGGCGCGGCTGCCCAGAGCTGGTCCGGCACGGTGCGGGCCTGCGGTGAGAGGGGATCAGGGGTGGCGGTGGTGCGCAGGGAGCGGCGAGCTCGGGGGACCGGTGACCTGAGGTGACCCCGGGCGACAGCGTCGACTGGTTGCGGGTGAACCGCGCCAACTGGGACGAACGCGCCGTCGTGCACGCCTCCGGTGAACTCTACGACCTGGCCGGGTTCCGTGCCGGACGCTCCACCCTGCGCCCGTTCGAACTGGCCGAGATCGGCGACGTGACCGGTCGCAGCCTGGTGCACCTGCAGTGCCACCTCGGGCAGGACACGCTCTCCTGGGCCCGGCAGGGGGCCGAGGTCACCGGGCTCGACTTCTCCGCGCAGGCACTGGGCATCGCGCGGGGACTCGCCGCGGAGGCGGGTCTGGAGGACCGTGCCCGTTTCGTCGAGGCGGACGTGTACGAGGCCGGGAAGGTGCTGGATGAACGCCGCTTCGACATCGTGTACACGGGGCCGGGGGCGTTGGTCTGGCTGCCCGACCTGGATCGCTGGGCCGCCGTCGCGGCGTCCCTGGTGGCGGACGGCGGATTCGTCTACCTGGCCGAGTACCACCCGCTGACCGGGATGCTCGGGGTGGACGGCCGCACCCTGGAACGGGACTACTTCGATCGTCGGCCCATGGTGGTCGACGAGGGGTCCGGGTACGCAGGTCGAGCGGCGCTCGAGAACCGCCTCAGTGTCCAGTGGCACCACACCCTGGGTGAGATCGTCACCGCGCTCGCGGGAGCCGGACTGCGGATCGAGTTCCTCCACGAGCATCCCGCGGCACACGGCCCCGGGCTGCCGGCGCTGCGACGGGACGCGTTCGCGGGGTGTTACACGCCCCTCCCGGGGGACCCGCAGATCCCGCTCGTCTACTCCCTACGGGCGACCCGATCGTCCACGAGGGACGCCTCCGGGTGATGTGATGGGAAGTTCATTGCATGACCTTGCGGTCATCCGTATAGTCATGCGGCATGGAGTTCACGGTTGCCGTCGCCGGGGCCAGCGGTTACGCGGGCGGAGAGATTCTGCGGCTGTTGCTGGCGCATCCCGGCGCCCGGATCGGGGCGTTGACGGCGGGTGCCAATGCCGGGACGGCGCTCGGCGAGCTCCAGCCCCAGCTGGTGCCCCTCGCGGATCGCGTGCTGGAGGCCACGACCCCGGACGTCCTGGCCGGACACGATGTCGTCTTCCTGGCGCTGCCGCACGGGGCGAGTGCGCCCGTCGCGGCGGCGCTGCCGTCCGACGTGCTGGTCGTCGACTGCGGGGCCGACCACCGGCTCGTGGACGGTGCGGCCTGGGCCGAGTACTACGACACCCCCTACGCGGGCTGGTGGCCGTACGGGCTGCCCGAACTCCTGCGCGCCGACGGGTCGCGAGGGCGGGACGCCCTGGTCGGGGCCCGGCGTGTCGCCGTGCCCGGCTGCTACCCGACCGCGGTGTCCCTGGCGCTGGCCCCGGGCTTCGCCGCCGGGGTTCTCGAGCCCGATGTGGTCGTGGTGGCCGCGAGCGGTACCTCGGGGGCGGGCAAAGCCGCCAAGACGCACCTCCTGGGCAGTGAGGTGATGGGCTCGATGAGCCCCTACGGCGTGGGCGGCGTCCACCGCCACACCCCCGAGATGGAGCAGAACCTGACCCTGGCGGCCGGGGAACCGGTGCGGGTCTCCTTCACCCCGACGCTGGCGCCGATGTCCCGTGGCATCCTCGCCACCTGCACTGCGCGGCTCCGCTCCAACGTGGGGGGAGCGGCGGGCGGACAGGCCGGGCCCGGCGCACGGGTCGATCCCGCCGCGGTGCGCGCGGTCTGGGAGCAGGCCTACGCCGACGAGCCGTTCGTCCGGCTGCTCCCCGAGGGGCGCTGGCCGCGCACCGCGGACACGGTGGGTGCCAACACCGCACTGCTGCAGGTGGCCGTGGACCACCGGGCCGGTCGCGTGGTCGTGGTCGCGGCGATCGACAACCTGACCAAGGGCACCGCCGGCGGGGCGCTGCAGTCGGCCAACCTGGCCCTGGGGCTGCCGGAGACCACCGGACTGACGAGCGTGGGGGTGGCACCGTGAGCGTGACGACACCGGGGGGATTCCGGGCCAGCGGCGTGACCGCGGGGCTCAAGGCCAGCGGTCGCCCGGACGTGGCGCTCGTCGTCAACGACGGACCGCGGTTCGACGCGGCGGCCGTCTACACGAGCAACCGCTGCACGGCGAACCCGGTGCGCTGGAGCGTGCAGGCAAGCGCCGACGGTGTCGTGCACGCGGTGCTGCTCAACTCGGGCGGCGCCAACTGCTACACCGGTCCGGCGGGTTTCGAGGTCACCCGGGCGAGCGCGCACCAGGTAGCAGCGGCGCTCGGCATCCGGGCCGAGGACGTGGTGGTCTGCTCCACGGGCATGATCGGCGAACCGATAGTGGCACCTCGACTCGCCACGGGGATCACCGCCGCCCTCGGGGCACTCTCCGGGGACGGCGGCGAGGACGCCGCCACCGCGATCATGACCACGGACACCCGGGCCAAGAACGCGGCGGTCACCGATCCCGCGGGCTGGAGCGTGGGCGGCATGGCCAAGGGTGCGGGCATGATCGCCCCGGGCCTGGCCACCATGCTGGTCGTCCTGACCACGGACGCCGTGGCCGAGGCCGCGGTCCTGGACGGTGCCCTGCGCGCCGCGACCCGCCGGACCTTCGACCGGCTCGACGGCGACGGCTGCATGTCCACGAACGACACCGTCGTGCTGCTCGCCTCGGGCGCCAGCGGTATCGCCCCCTCGCCCGAGAGCCTCGGTGCGGCGGTCCACGCGGTCTGCCACGACCTGGCGATGCAGCTCATCGACGACGCCGAGGGCGCCGCGCACGTCATCACCCTCGAGGTGGTGGGTGCGGCGGACGAGGCGGACGCCCTAGAGGTCGGCCACGCCGTCGCCCGCAGCAATCTCTTCAAGTGCGCGATCTTCGGACAGGACCCCAACTGGGGCCGCATCCTCGCGGCCGTGGGCACCACCGCGGCCCGGTTCGAGCCCGATGCCCTCGACGTGGCGATCAACGGGGTGTGGGTCTGCCGCGACGGGCAGCCGGGGGAGAGCCGCTCCCTGATCGACCTGTCCGGCCGGCAGGTCGCCGTGCGCATCGACCTGAAGGCCGGGGACGTGGCCGCGACGGTGTGGACCAACGACCTCACCCACGACTACGTCCACGAGAACAGCGCCTACTCCACCTAGGACCCGACCCGCGCCTGCCCAGGACCCGATCCGGTCCCCCGAGGCCCGACCAGCCCACCCGAGACCCCGCCCGAGCCGGCACCCGCGGCCCTGCCGCACGTGTCCAGGCCCCATTCCTGAGGTACTGCGAGGAGAACGGCCCGTGACGACCAACCCCCTCCCGCCCTCCACGGCGACGGCGATCCCGTGACCCCCGGCGGACTCCACGACCCTCGGCTGACCACGGCCCAGCAGAAGGCCTCCGTCCTCGTCGAGGCCCTGCCCTGGCTGCAGCGCTTCCACGGCGCGATCGTCGTGGTGAAGTACGGCGGCAACGCCATGGTCGACGACACCCTGAAGCAGGCATTCGCCCGCGACATCGTGTTCCTGCGCTCGGCGGGCCTGCGGCCGGTCGTCGTGCACGGCGGAGGTCCCCAGATCTCGGCGATGCTCAAGCGCCTCGGCATCCCCAGCGAGTTCCGGGGCGGCTACCGGGTCACCACGCCCGAGACCATGGACGTGGTCCGGATGGTCCTGGTCGGTCAGGTCGGCCGGGAACTCGTCGGCCTGATCAACGCCTACGGGGCTCTGGCCGTGGGCCTCTCCGGCGAGGACGCCGGCCTGCTCCGGGCCGAGCGGCGCGAGGCGGTCGTGGACGGCGAGCAGGTGGACGTCGGCCTCGTGGGCGATGTCGTCGAGGTCGACCCGGGCGCCGTGATCGACCTCATCGAGGCCGGGCGGATCCCCGTCGTCTCCACGGTGGCTCCGGACGACGACGGCACCGTGCTCAACGTCAACGCCGACACCGCCGCCGCGGCGCTCGCGGTCGCGCTCGATGCGCAGAAACTCGTCGTGCTCACCGACGTGGAGGGGCTGTACGCCGACTGGCCCGACCGGTCGTCCCTGCTCTCCAGCGTGGTCGTCGACGACCTGGAGCGGATGCTGCCCGACCTGGAGTCGGGGATGATCCCCAAGATGGAGGCCTGCGTGCGGGCGGTACGCGGCGGGGTTCCGCAGGCGCACGTGATCGACGGCCGGGTGGCGCACAGCGTGCTCCTGGAGGTGTTCACCCCCGAGGGCGTGGGCACCATGGTGCTACCGGAACCGGCGGGGGGCCGGTCGTGAGCGCCTCCGTGCCGGCGCGGGTGGCCCGTGGGGCCGGCCTGGCCTGGACGGACCGCTACTCCTCCGCGGTCATGAACACCTTCGGCACGCCACAGCGGGTACTCGTGCGGGGTGAGGGGTGCTGGGTCTGGGACGCGGACGGCAACCGTTACCTCGATCTCCTCGCCGGGATCGCGGTGAACGTCCTCGGACACGCCCACCCGCTGCTGGTCTCGGCGGTGACCGCGCAGCTCGCGACCCTCGGCCACGTGTCCAACTTCTTCACGACCCCGTCCCAGGTGGCGCTCGCGGAGAGGCTGCTGGAGCTGGCCGGCGCTCCCGAGGGGTCCCGGGTCTTCTTCGCGAACTCCGGGACCGAGGCGAACGAGGCCGCGGTCAAGCTGAGCCGGCGTACCGGACGCATCCGCCTGCTCGCCGCGGAGGGCGCCTTCCACGGGCGCTCCATGGGCGCGCTCGCGCTCACGCACAAGCCCGCCTACCGCCTGCCCTTCCTGCCGCTGCCCGGCGAGGTGGTGCACCTGCCCTTCGGCGACGTCGACGCGCTGGCCGCTCACCTGGACGAGTCCGTCGCGGCGGTGGTGCTCGAACCGGTCCAGGGTGAGGCCGGGGTGCGTCCGGCGCCCGAGGGGTACCTGCCGGCCGCACGGGCGCTGGCCACCCGCGCCGGCGCGCTGCTGATCCTCGACGAGGTGCAGACCGGAATGGGCCGCACCGGCGCCTGGTTCGCCCACCAGCACCCTCACCTGGGCGGGGGCGTCCTTCCGGATGTCATCACCCTGGCCAAGGGCCTGGGAGGCGGCTTCCCGATCGGGGCGCTCATCGCCCTCGGCGAGGGCCCTTCCTCGCTCCTGGGCCCTGGGCAGCACGGCACCACCTTCGGCGGCAATCCGGTGGCGGCCGCCGCGGGCCTGGCCACCCTGCACGTGATCGAGCGGGACGGCCTGCTCGAGTCGGCGACCTCGGTGGGTCAGGGCATCCAGCGAGCCGTCGCGGACCTCGCACACCCGCTCGTCGCGGGCACCCGGGGCGAGGGCCTGCTCCTCGCGATCGCCCTGCGCGAGCCCGTCGCCGCGGCGGCCGCGGGTGCCCTGCTCGAGGCGGGATTCGTGGTGAACGCGGTGGCTCCGGACGCCCTGCGGCTCGCGCCCCCGCTGATCCTCACCGCCGAGCAGGCCGACACCTTCGTCGAGGCGCTGCCCGGCGCTCTGGACCGGGCCGCCCGGGAGGTCTCGGCATGAGGGCGTTCGGCTCCGGGCCCGTCCGCGAGCACCCGAAGACCCCCCGCGAGAACCCGATGGCACCCGACGAGAACACGAAGGCTCACGACCGGAACCCGAAGGCCCCCGAAAGGATGGTGCGCTCATGACCACGAAGGCCGTCCGCCATTTCCTGCGGGACGACGACCTCTCCGCCACGGAACTGATCGAGGTGCTCGACCTCGCCGACACGCTCAAGCGGGAGCGTGCGGCGGGCTCGCTGACCCGCCGGCCGTTGGCGGGCCCCAAGGCGGTGGCGGTGATCTTCGACAAGCACTCCACCCGCACCCGGGTCTCGTTCAGCGTGGGCATCGCCGAACTCGGTGGCTATCCCCTGGTGCTGGACGCCGGGACGAGCCAGCTCGGGCGCGGCGAGACCATCTCGGACACCGCGCGGGTGCTCGAACGGCAGGTGTCGGCCATCGTCTGGCGTACCTTCGGCCAGGAACGGATCGAGGAGATGGCGGCCGGCTGCCGGGTGCCCGTGGTCAACGCGCTCACCGACACCTTCCACCCCTGCCAGGTGCTCGCCGACCTGCAGACCGTCCGGGAACACCACGGCGCGCTCGCCGGGGTCACCCTGACGTACCTCGGGGACGGTGCGAACAACATGGCCCACTCGTACCTCCTCGGGGGCGCGGTGGCCGGGATGCACGTGCGGATCGGCACCCCTGGTGACCACCTGCCCGATCCGGCTGTGGTGGCACGGGCCCAGGAACTGGCGGCGGCGAGCGGAGGCTCCGTCAGCGTGACCGACGACGCCGTGGCGGCGGCTCGCGGCGCCGACGTCCTGGCCACCGACACCTGGGTGTCCATGGGCCAGGAGGATCAGTACGCCGCGCGGGCCGAGGTGTTCCAGCCGTACACGGTGGACGCCGCCGCGCTGGAGCGGGCCGCGACCCGGGCGATCGTGCTGCACTGCCTGCCCGCCTACCGGGGCAAGGAGATCACGGCCGAGGTGATCGACGGTCCCTCGTCGGTCGTCTGGGACGAGGCGGAGAACAGGCTCCACGCCCAGAAGGCGGTACTCACCTGGCTGGTCGAGGGCCGGTGATCCAGCCAGAGCAGCGCGCCGGTCACACGCACCCGCCCGAGGACGGCGCCGACGAGTCGGGTCCGTCCGGGACCGACCTGCCCAGGACCGAGCTGCCCGAAGCCGATCCGGGGAGTCCGGTCGAACAGGCCCTGGTGGGGGTACTGCGCGGTCCGGCCACGAAGGCGGCGCGGCACCAGCAGATCGTCGAGCTGCTCAGCCGGGACGTGGTGCGCTCCCAGGTCGAGCTGGGCGAGCTGCTCGCCGCCGACGGCATCGCGGTGACCCAGGCCACCCTCTCGCGCGACCTCGTCGAACTGGGGGCGGTGAAGGTGCGTGAGCCCGGTGGAGGGCTCGTCTACGCCGTTCCCGGGGAGGGCGGCGACCGCACGCCACGCCCGGGCGTGGGGCGGGAGGTCCTCGACGCGCGGCTGGGCAGGCTCTGTGAGGAACTGCTGGTCACGGCGGAGGCCTCGGGCAATCTCGTCGTCCTGCGCACCCCACCGGGTGCGGCGCAGTTCCTGGCCTCCGCGATAGACCACTCGGTCATCCCTGCAATCCTGGGATGCATTGCCGGCGACGACACCGTGCTGGTGGTCACCCGCGACGTGGCGGGCGGCGCGGAGGTGGCGGCGCGGCTGCTCGGCCTCGCCGACGGGTCCACGGACCGACCGGGACCGGATTCAGCGACATCGACAAATCGAAGGAGTTCCTCGTGACCGACCGCGTCGTCCTCGCCTACTCGGGTGGCCTGGACACCTCAGTCGCCATCGGCTGGATCGCAGAGCGCATGGGCGCCGAGGTGATCGCCGTGGCCGTGGACGTCGGCCAGGGTGGTGAGGATCTGGAGACCATCCGCCAGCGGGCCCTGGCCTGCGGAGCGGTCGAGGCGTACGTCGCCGACGCGCGGGCCGAGTTCGCGCAGGAGTACTGCATGCCGGCCCTGGCCGCGAACGCGCTCTACATGGACCGCTACCCGCTGGTGTCGGCACTGTCCCGCCCCCCGATCGTCAAGCACCTCGTGGCGGCGGCCCGTCAGCACGGCGCGACGATCGTGGGACACGGCAGCACCGGCAAGGGCAACGACCAGGTGCGGTTCGAGGTGGGCATCTCGACCCTCGCGCCCGACGTCACCTGCATCGCCCCGGTCCGCGACCTGGCCCTGACCCGGGACAAGGCGATCGAGTACGCCGAGGCGCACGACCTGCCGATCGACGTGACGAAGAAGTCCCCGTACTCGATCGACCAGAACGTCTGGGGCCGGGCCATCGAGACCGGATTCCTCGAGGACATCTGGAACGCGCCGATCGAGGACATCTACTCGTACACGCAGGACCCGGCGACCCCGCGGGACCCCGACGAGGTCGTGATCTCGTTCGAGCGGGGCCTCCCCGTGGCGATCGACGGCAAGGCGGTCACGCCGCTCCAGGCGATCGAGATCATGAACGTGCGGGCCGGGGCCCAGGGCATCGGGCGACTCGACATGGTGGAGGACCGCCTCGTCGGCATCAAGAGTCGGGAGGTGTACGAGGCGCCCGGAGCCATCGCCCTCATCACCGCGCACCAGGAGCTCGAGAACGTCACCACCGAGCGGGAGCTCGCGCGCTTCAAGCGCCAGGTCGAGCAGCGCTGGACCGAACTGGTCTACGACGGCCTGTGGTTCTCCCCGCTCAAGGAGGCCCTGGACGTCTTCATCGCCGAGACCCAGAAGCACGTCACCGGCGACGTGCGGCTGACCCTGCACTCGGGCCGGGCAGTGGTGACCGGGCGGCGCAGCCCGGAGAGCCTGTACGACTTCAGTCTCGCCACCTACGACACCGGCGACACCTTCGACCAGTCGCTGGCGAAGGGCTTCGTGGACCTCTGGGGTCTGCCGAGCAAGATCGCCGCCACCCGGGACGTGCGGGTCCAGGGTCGATGACCGACACGCAACTCGGTGACCGGTGGCCGCAGGGGACCGACCTCGCGGCCGCCGGGCCGGCGGTTCCGGACGACGCGGGTGCGCCGTCGTCCGCCTCGCCGTCGGCGACCGCTCACCCGGCACCGGTGAAGCTCTGGGGCGGGCGGTTCGCCTCCGGGCCCTCGGCCGCGCTGGAGCGGCTGTCCCTCTCCGTGCACTTCGACTGGGTACTCGCCCCGTACGACCTCGCCGGCTCACGGGCACATGCGCGGGCCCTGTCCACCGCGGGGCTGCTCACGCCGTCGGATCTGGCCGCCATGCTGGCCGGGCTCGATGCCCTGGAGGTCGACGTCCTCTCCGGTGCCTTCGTCGGCACCCCGGCGGACGAGGACGTGCACACCGCCCTGGAGCGGGGGCTGCTGGAGCGGGTGGGACCGGAGCTCGGCGGACGGCTACGGGCCGGGCGCTCGCGCAACGACCAGGTCGCCACGCTCTACCGCATGTACCTGAGGGACCGCGCGCGGGAGATCGCCGACTGGCTCCTGCAGCTCGCGGGCACCCTGGTCGCCCGGGCGGCGGAACACCCGGTCGCGCCGATGCCGGGGCGCACCCACTTCCAGCACGCACAGCCCGTGCTCCTGGCGCACCATCTGCAGGCCCACGCCCATGCCCTGGCGCGGGACGTCGAGCGACTCGTCGACTGGGACCGGCGGGCGGACGAGTCCCCGTACGGCTCCGGCGCCCTGGCCGGCTCGTCGCTGGGGCTGGACCCCGCGACGATCGCCGCCGAGCTCGGCTTCTCGTCGTCCAGCGACAACTCGATGGACGGCACCGCCAGCCGTGATGTGGTCGCCGAGTTCGCCTTCGTACTCGCCATGGCCGCGGTGGACGTCTCCCGGATCGCCGAGGAGATCGTGATCTGGACGACGGCGGAGTTCGGGTTCGCGGTACTCGACGACGCCTACGCGACCGGTTCCTCGATCATGCCCCAGAAGAAGAACCCGGACATCGCCGAGCTCGCCCGCGGCAAGGCCGGCCGGCTCATCGGCAACCTCACCGGGTTCCTCGCCACGCTGAAGGCGCTGCCGCTCGCGTACAACCGCGACCTGCAGGAGGACAAGGAGCCGGTCATCGACTCGGTCGAGCAGCTGTTGCTGGTGCTGCCGGCGTTCACCGGTCTGATCGCCACCCTCCGTTTCGACACCGATCGCCTGGCGCAGCTGGCCCCGGCCGGGTTCTCCCTGGCCACGGACGTGGCCGAGTGGCTCGTCCGGGAGGGTGTGCCGTTCCGGGTGGCCCACGAGGTGGCCGGTGCCTGCGTGCGCCGGTGCGAGGAACTCGGCGTGCAGCTCCACGAGCTCGACGACAGGGAGCTGGCGGCGTTGAGCCCTCACCTGCGGCCGGCGGTCCGTGAGGTGCTGGACGTGGCCGGATCGCTGGCGTCCAGGGCGGGACGGGGCGGTACCGCGCCGGCCCGGGTCGCCGAACAACGGGCCCGTCTCGAGGAGCGCCTGACCGGACTGTCCACCTGGGCGGCGACCGCCGTCACCCCGGTCGCGCGGTCCGCCGGCGACGGCCCGCGCCCGGGCTGAACGGGCTCGGCCGGAACGGACTCGACATGACACAGCCACTGGGACGGGCGGAACTCGCCCGTCCGGTGCTGCAGCTGGCTCCCGCGCTGCTCGGGACGGTGCTCGCCACCCGGAGCGTGGGCGAGGTCGTGCGGATCCGGCTCACCGAAGTGGAGGCCTACGCGGGCACCGCCGACCCCGCCTCGCACGCGTTCCGGGGCCGCACCCCCCGCACGGCGGTGATGTTCGGACCGCCGGGGCACCTGTACGTCTACTTCTCGTACGGGATGCACTGGTGCGCCAATGTCGTGTGCGACCGGGACGGGCAGGCCTCCGCCGTCCTGCTGCGCGCGGGGGAGGTCCTGGAGGGACTGGAGGCGGCCCGTGCCCGGCGTCCGGGTTGCCGTCGGGACGTCGATCTCGCTCGGGGCCCCGCTCGCCTGGCCCGCGCGGCCGGTCTGGACGGGGGCGACGACGGCCTGGACCTCTGCGCACCTGAGACAAGGGTCTGGCTCGAACACGCCCCCGGGTCCCTCGGGCCGATCTCCACCGGGCCGAGGGTCGGGGTCAACGGCGAAGGTGGTCGGGCGGACCGGTACCCGTGGCGGTTCTGGCTCGCCGGGGAGCCCACGGTGTCGCCCTACCGGGCGGGGGTTCCGCGTCGCGGTCGGGCCGGTGCCCCACCTCCTGATCCTGCCGCAGCCTCTCCTGCCGGTCGTGCCGGTGCACAGCCGCGCGGCGATGACGGAATACCGTTTCGCGGTGGGACCCGCCGGGGTGAGACGCTTCCCGACGCGACCAGTGAGGATCCGGCGGAAGGGCTGGGATGACGGTGAACGGTGACGGCACGGACGTGCTCGGGGAACTGATGTGGCGGGGTCTGGTGGCGCAGTCCACGGACGAGGCCGCGTTGCGGGCCGCGTTCGCCGGCGGCCCCGTGACCTACTACTGCGGGTTCGACCCGACGGCGCCGAGCCTGCACATCGGGAACCTCGTGCAGATCCTCGTCCTGCGTCGGTTGCAGCTGGCCGGGCACCGCCCGCTCGCCCTCGTCGGGGGCGCGACCGGTCTCATCGGGGACCCCAAGGCGACCGCCGAACGGACGCTCAACGACCGGGACGTCGTGGCCGCCTGGGTGGAGCGCATTCGCACCCAGATCCAACCGCTCCTGGATTTCGAGGGACCCTGCGCGGCCCGCATGGTGAACAATCTCGACTGGATCGCCCCTATGTCGGCGATCGACCTTCTCCGCGAGGTCGGCAAACATTTCCGGGTCAACCGGATGCTCGCCAAGGAGGCTGTGAGCGCCCGGCTCAACAGCGACGCGGGAATCAGTTACACGGAGTTCAGCTACCAGATCATCCAGGGGTACGACTTTCTGGAGCTGTACCGCCGCCACGGGTGCACCTTGCAGGTCGGCGGCTCGGACCAGTGGGGCAACCTCACCTCGGGCGCGGATCTCATCCACCGCACGGAACAGGTCCCCGTGCATCTCCTGGCGACCCCGTTGATCACCAAGGCGGACGGCACGAAATTCGGGAAGACGGAATCCGGGACGGTCTGGCTGGACGGCGCCATGACGAGCCCGTACGCCTTCTACCAGTTCTGGCTCAATGCCGAGGACGCCAAGATCGGCGACTACCTGCGGGTGTTCACCTTCCGCGACGGCGAGCAGATCGCCGAGCTCGAGGAGAGCACCAGGACCGCCCCTGCCGCCCGGGTGGCGCACCAGGCGCTGGCCGCCGACGTGACGACCCTCGTGCACGGGGCGGAGGCGACGAGGCGGGTGCAGGCGGCCAGCCAGGCCCTCTTCGGGCGGGGTGAACTCGCGGCTCTGGATCCCGCCACGCTCGCGGACGCGGTGGCCGAACTGCCTCGCGCCACGGTGGAGCGCAAGGAGTACTCGGTGGTGGACCTCCTGGTCGCCTCCGGGCTGGTCGCGAGTCGGTCGGCGGCCCGGCGCACCATCGCCGAGGGCGGTGCGTACGTCAACAACCAGAAGATCGCCTCAGAGGACGACGTGGTGTGGCCGGAGAACGCCCTCCACGGGCAGTGGTTGGTCCTACGTCGCGGACGCAAGACGCTGGCCGCCGTGGGGCTGGGCGAGTAGCGCCTTCGCGCGTGGAGCCGGCCCGGTGGGCTGGGCCGGCTCCCCACCCGGCGGTGCGAGCCCTCCGGGGCACCGGTGAACCGCCACGGAGGGTACCGACCCGATTGCGAATAGCGCTCGATCCGGGCGAACTGGCGCAGATCATGCGTTCTGACCGCATTGAGATGCGAACGGATACTCTCCGAAATCGGAAATACCCCTCCGAGCGGTCGATCCGGACTCGGCCGAACGCCTGAGGCGGCGGCTCGGCGGCGGGTCGGCCGACCGGGAGGTGGGCCGATGAGCTGCGGTGATCTCTCTCGGTAGCCGCTCCCGGGGCCGATTTGACTCGGCAGGGGGGCACTGCCTAATGTTCTCAACGTCAGCCCGACAGGGAGTAACGGACACCGAGACGGTGGCCGGTCCCGGGGAGGCACGGGCACCCGAGTGGTGAGCGAGCCGAGTGGGCTGAACCCCATGAGAGTATTCGGAAGTCGCCGATACGGCGCCTTCCGGGCGAATCGTGCGGATCCTTGTCCCTGAACGGTGGATCGAGAGATCGATTTGACCGGCAGGAGGCAAGGGGATAACTTAGCAGGGTTGCCCTGATGCTGAGGCCGCTGGTGAGGCGGTGGATGGTCAGGAGCGCGTGTT